>DATNLV010000805.1:0-6610 GCA_035602665.1 Bryobacteraceae bacterium
GCCCGCCGATCTGCCGCCTGAAACGACGGAGGAGGTGCGACGGCTGGCGGTGGAGTGCTACCGCGCCGTCGAGTGCGAGGGAATGGCGCGCGTCGATTTCCTGCTCGAATCCAGCACGTCGCGGCTGTACATCAACGAGATCAATACCATTCCGGGCTTCACTTCGATCAGCATGTATCCCAAGATGTGGGAGGCGGCGGGCCTCGCGTACTCCGCGCTGATCGACCGGCTGATCGAGCTGGCGCTGGCGCGGGCGGCCGCGCGCAAGGCGACTAAGTTCAGCCGGTAGGCGTGGAGCTGCGCCGCTACCAGAACCAGGTTTCGAGCACCCTGGGCGGGGCGGCCGAGCCGCGCAGGATCGTGGTCGCAAACAGGACCTGAGCGTTCGGCCGGTCCCAGTCACCGTCGGGCATGTAGGCGGGGTTGGTCAGCAATTCGCCGGCGGCGATGGTCCCCAGCATGGTCGCTCCGCCGGCGAGCACGGTCGGCTGACCGGTGGTCTGGTCCAGCACGCGCGTCACCACCCCGCGGTCCTCGCGCACCGAGGCGAAAGGCACGTCGAGCGGGAGGCTCCAGGCCGGCTGCCCGCGATCGAGGATCGAACAAGACAGGGTCGCGAGATCGAAACTGAAGGTGAAGCGTAGCTGGCCGGCCAGGCGAATTCCCCAGTCGTTATTCAACGCCCCGATCAGGACGGCCGGCCCCTGGCGCAGGTCGTCCAGTTCCACTTCGCTCTCGTGCGCGATGTGGTAGCGGGCTCCGCGCGCGGCGAGAAAGCCGGCCAGCGCGGCCAGCGTGAGCGCGTCCGAGTACGCCACCTTGCCGCTTTCGAGAGCGAACACCTCGGCCATGGAGAGCTGATCCTTGGGCTTTTCGGGAGCGCCGCCCGCCAGCACCGGCGCCAGTCCAGGACCACCGATGCAGAGCAACAACGGCTTTCCACTCGCGAGCAGGGGGTCCCAGAATCTGTCGAGCGCCGAGCCTCCCGCGGCATCCGGCGAGTCGCTGCCAAATCGCGGGACGTAGGAGCCGGGGGCGAACGCGATCCGCGGAGCGCCTTCGTCGTGGTTGTCCTGATAGTACTGCGCAAGGCGGCGACGGACATCTCCCGCGGTGCTTCGAACCACGTGATCGGTGCCCGTTTCGTAACCGGCCTGGCGCCCGAATACCTCGACCCCGATGGTTCGCTCTTTCAGGGCATCGCTGTCGCCGGAGAGGGCTTTGGCGACCGTGTAGCGAAGCATCGCGGAAGCCCGGCGGCTGTTGCGGAACGGCGCGCTGGCCAGAATGCGCTCCAACTGGTCGCGGACCTCGGCATCGCTGGGTGTACGGTGACCGTGCACGAAGTCCATAGTACGACAGCGGGAGGATGGAGGTGCGGGACGGTCCCGCACCTGACGACGGGACCGTCCCGATCTTGCGCAATCGGGCGGCTTCGAGTATCCATTAAAGACGATGCCATACTGCCACGCTACCGCCTTGCTCGCTCTGTGTTCCGTCGCCGCCCTAGCCGCCTCGCCAGGCAGCAGAGTCGACGACTTACTGAAACAAATGACGCTCGAAGAGAAAGTCGGGCAACTGGCCCAGGTGGGCGGAATCGCCTTCATCCCGGGCATGCCGAAGCCCGAGGACGAGATACGGAAGGGACGAGCTGGATCGGTTCTGTGGATCAACGATCCGGCCGCGATCAACCGGCTGCAGAAGGTGGCGGTGGAGGAAAGCCGGCTCAAGATTCCGCTGCTATTCGGCCTGGACGTGATCCACGGCTTCAAGACGATCTTCCCGATGCCGCTAGCGCTGGCGGCGTCCTGGGATCCGGCGCTGATCGAGCGGGTGCAGTCCGTGGCGGCGCGTGAGGCGCGCGCGGCCGGGATCGCGTGGACGTTCGCGCCGATGGTGGACATCGCCCGCGACCCGCGCTGGGGCCGCATGATCGAGGGCGCGGGCGAAGATCCGTTCCTGGGCGCGGCGGTGGCGCGAGCGCAAGTGCTGGGGTTCCAGGGGACCGACCTGGCGTCGCCGGACCGGCTGCTGGCCTGCGCCAAGCACTTCGCCGGATACGGCGCCGCGGACGGCGGCCGCGATTACGATTCCTCTTACATCTCCGAGTCGCAGTTGAGGAACGTCTACCTGCCTCCCTTCCGGGCGGCGGCCGAGGCGGGCGTCGGCACGTTCATGAGCGCCTATATGGATCTGAACGACGTGCCCGCAACGGGCAACAGTTTCCTGCTCAAGGAGGTCTTGAGGCAGGAATGGAAGTTCACGGGCTTCGTGGTGAGCGATGCGAACGCGGTGGGCGATCTGGTCAAGCACGGCTTCGCCGCCGACCGGGCCGATGCGGCGCGGCGTGCCTTCCTGGCGGGCGTGGGGATGGACATGGCCAGCAGCACATACATCAAGGAGCTTCCCGCTCTGGTCGAGGCCGGGAAGGTGCCGATGTCGGACCTGGATGAGGCCGTGAGGCGGATCCTCGAAGCGAAAGTCCGGCTGGGGCTGTTCGAGCGGCCTTACGCGGATGAGGCCCTGGCGAAGAGCGTGGTCCTGAACCCGGAGCACCGGCAACTGGCTCGCGTGGCGGCGCAGCGCGCGGCCGTACTTCTGCGGAATGAGGGCGGCCTGCTGCCGCTCGCGAAGAACGCGGGATCGGTAGCGGTGATCGGCCCGCTCGCCGATTCCAAGGGCGACATGCTTACGATGTGGGCCGGGTTCGGCATCGATCCGAGCAGCACCGTTACGGTCGTAGAGGGCCTTCGGAACAAGCTCGGCGCGGATGCGCGTATCGAGTATGCCCCTGGCGTGCAGATCGCGCGGCTGTACCCATCGTTCTTCGATGCGTTCCAGAGAGGCAAGAAGCCAGCTGTCTGGACACAGGCGCAGGCCGAGCAGGAATTCGCAAAAGCGGTGGAGACCGCGAAGCGGGCCGGCGTGGTGGTCATGGTGCTAGGCCAACTGGCGACCATGGATGGCGAGGCCGCGTCGCAGGCGTCGCTGAAGCTGCCGGGCCGCCAGCAGGAGTTGCTGGAGGCGGTGGTGGCGACCGGCAAGCCGGTGGTGCTGGTGCTGGTGAATGGCCGGCCGCTCGAGATCGAATGGGCCGCGGCGCACGTCCCCGCGATTCTCGAAGCCTGGCATCCGGGCACCGAAGGCGGCAACGCGGTTGCGGACCTGCTCTTCGGCGATGCGAATCCGGGCGGGAAGCTGCCCGTCACGTGGCCGCGCAATGTGGGCCAGGTGCCGATCTACTATGCGCACAATCTCACGCATCAGCCCGAGAACAGCCCCGGCTTCAAGTCCCGCTACTGGGATGAGGCGAGTTCACCTCTGTACCCGTTCGGCTACGGACTTAGTTACTCGCAGTTCACCATGAGCAACCTCGAAGCGAGTCCGGCGGTAGTAACTGCGGAGGTTCAGAACACGGGCTCACGAGCCGGGGACGAGGTGGTCCAGCTCTATTTGCATCAGCGCTCAGGCGAGGCGTCGCGGCCGGTTCGCGAGTTGAAAGGCTTCGAGCGGGTAACGCTCGCCCCGGGCGAGAAGAAAACCGTGCGTTTCACCATCAGCCCCGAGTCGCTGCGCTATTGGAGCGCGGCACGGCGGGATTGGGTGCGGGACGCGGCCGATTTCGACGTTTGGGTCGGCTCCGATTCCGCGGCGTCTCTACATGGGACATTCAAGACCAGCGAGTAAAGGAGAAAACCAAGTGAAGCTAGCCGCTCTCATTCTCACAGTTCTGGCAGTGATGGCGCCGGTAAGTGCGCAGACTCAGTATCCGTTTCAGAACCCAGCCGCGCCGATCGAGTCGAGGATCGACAACGTTCTGTCCCTGATGACTATGGAGGAAAAGATCGCGATCCTGGGCACGAAAGGCATTCGTGTGCCCCGGCTTGGTATCAGGGGCACCATCATCGGCGAAGCGATCAGCGGCGTCGTTCTGGGCGGCGGCGGAGACGCGATATTCGCCGAAGCCATGAAAGATCCGCAAGCCGCCATGAAGGCCATGCAGTCGTTCGGGTTCGACATGGCGGATATGGACATGTCGGCGATGTCGGCCAAACCGGTGGCGACTACGCAGTTTCCCGAAGGAGTAGGCCTCGCAAGCACGTGGGATCCGGCGCTGGTCCGGCAGGCCGGAGCGGTGATCGGCTCTGAAGCGCGCTATATCCACGAGAACCAGAAGACGGCGCGGGCGGCGCTGATCCTGCTGACTCCGAATGCGGACCTGGCGCGCGATCCGCGCTGGGGCCGCACTCAGGAGAGCTACGGCGAAGATCCTTTCTTCGACGGGACCATCGCCGTGGCGCTGATCAAGGGACTGCAGGGCGACGATCCGAAATACTGGCAGGCGGCCTCGCTGTTGAAGCATTTCCTCGCGAACAGCAACGAGAATGGCCGTTACGGCTCGTCGTCGAACTTCGACACGCGGCTGTTCCGCGAATACTACTCGGTTCCGTTCCGCATGGGATTCGTGGAAGGCGGCGCGCGTTCGTACATGACGTCGTACAACGCCTGGAACAAGGCGCCGATGACCAGCAATCCGGTCATCCGGAACATCACGATGAAGGAGTGGGGCGTGGACGGGGTCGTCTGCACGGACGCGGGCGCGTTCGGGTTCCAGGTGAGCAAGCACAAGTTCTACCCGGACCGGACCGTGGCGGCGGCCGCGACCATCAAGGCCGGCATCAGCCTTTTCCTGGACGGCTACAGGAAGGACGTCAAGGCCGCACTCGATCAGAAACTGCTCACCGAGGCCGATATCGATGCGGCTCTGCGGCCCAGCTTCCGGACGGCCATACGGCTGGGGCTCCTGGATGCCACCTCGCCGTTCGCCAACCTCAAGGGCGCGCCGGACCCGGTCAATTCGGAAAAGCACAACGCGATCGCGCGGCAGGTTTCGCTCGAGTCGGTTGTGCTTCTGAAGAACGCGAAGAGTTTCCTTCCGCTCAACCGGGCGGCGATCAAATCGATCGCCGTGATCGGACCGCGCGCCGATGCGGTGCTGCAGGAGGGCTATAGCGGACAGCCGCCCTATTCGGTGTCGCCGCTCGATGGCATCAAGAAGAAGCTCGGCTCCGGCGTGGTGGTGAACTACGCGGCGGACAACAAGGACGACGCGGCGGCGAAGGCGGCCAAGGCATCCGATGTCGCCGTGGTGGTGGTGGGGAATCACCCGCTGTGCGGGCCTTATAAAGGGATACTGACCGGCTTCGCGAAGGACGACGCCGAGTGCCCGACTCCCGGCGAGGCGATGGAGAATCACGACCGTAAGTCGATCGACCTGGATCAGGAGCCGCTGATTCAGGCGGGGTACAAAGCCAATCCGAAGACGGTGGTGGTGCTGGTATCCGGCTTCCCGTATGCGATCAACTGGACCCAGCAAAACGTGCCCGCCATTGTTCACACCAGCCACTCGGGGCAGGAAGAGGGCACGGCCATCGCTGACGTTTTGTTCGGCGACTACAATCCGGCGGGCAGGCTCGTGCAAACGTGGCCTAAGTCCGTCGAACAGTTGCCGCCGATGATGGACTACGATATCCGCCACGGCCGGACGTACATGTACTTCAAAGGCGAGCCGCTATACCCGTTCGGATACGGCCTCAGCTACACGACCTTCAAGTACGCGAAGCTGCGCACCACCGCGCCCGGTCTTGCGCACGACGGCCAGCTCACGGTCAGCGTGGACGTGACCAATACGGGCGCTCGGGATGGCGACGAGGTAGTGCAGCTTTACGTCAAGCACCTGGGGTCCAAAGTGGAGCGGCCCGGGAAGGAACTGCGCGGGTTCGAGCGCGTCCACCTTGCTCGCGGCGAAACCAAGAGGGTGGAGATTCCGTTGAAGGCGCAGACGCTGGCGTATTGGAACGAGGCGAAGGGCGGCTTCGAGGTGGAAGCGGAGCCGATCGGGCTTATAGTGGGCAGCTCCTCGGCGGACGCGAAGTTGCAGCGGACCATCACGGTAAACCAGTAATACGAGCTATTGGGGGACTGGACGCGTGCGAGTCGCGTCCAGTCAGGCCACCTGGACATGGCACCGACCGCCTTTCCACCACGCCCTTGGCGTTACAATCACGGTCAGTGCTGAAGCGCGCAGCTGTTCTCCTTGTAGGAACGCTTGTTGCATCTGACCTGCTCGCGGCAACGCCCAATCCCTATCCTAACGAGATCAAGGGATTGAGGCTCTACGCTCGGTTTCTGGCCCCTTTGCAGCCGCTTCGATCAGATGCCAAACAGGTGGTTCAAGTCCTGGGATCGGATCAAGGTCTGGATTTGAAGGATTGGAGAATAGTCGCTCTATATTCGTGTCCGGAGGACGTCCACACTTGCTCCAGCGGTCGCCGAAATGATCCCCTGGACACTATCGAGATTACGCCGAAGCATCGAGTGTCTTTCCGACATATCAAGGTGCCGGCGGAGTTCTCGCACTCTTACGGCGGTGTTTCCGAGATCAACGTTAGCTGCGATGTCTACTCGGACGACTTCGGCCTTGAGTATTGGGTGGTATCGGGTGACTGCAAGTCGTACCGGAAGGGCGATCTGCTGATAATCCGTTACGGCGCAGGCCGTGCTGCTAAGAGAGAGTCTAAGTGAACAGAAGAGCGGCAGCGGCGCAGGA
>DATNLV010000414.1:0-2985 GCA_035602665.1 Bryobacteraceae bacterium
CTGCAAATCGTCGCCGAGCTGCAGCGCGACACCCCAGGCGAAAGCAAACTCGCCCGCGATTGGCGTGAGCGTGCCCGCGGCGAGCCAGGCGTCCGCAAGCACCGATGCCCCGCCCTTCTCGAAGCTGATCTCGAGCACGTCGCCGTCCGTGCGGTGCAGTTGAAGGCTGCGTTCCTGCGCGCGGTGTATCGCCAGTAGGCTGGCGAAAACGCCTGGGGATTCGATTCTCGAATACTGACTCTCGATTAGGCCAACCAGCGTCCAGGCCTGTTCCTCATGACGGCCGAGGGGCGGCAGCCGGTCGCCCGCCAGCCGCGCGCCGAAGCGGTGATTGAACGCGCGCTTGTCGGCTGCGGACACTGCGGGCTCGTCGAGATAGTTATCGGTGCACGGGTACAACATGCTGTACCCGAAGATGGCCGGGGTCAATCGCGCCGGCAGGCCCAGCAGAATCTGGAGGCCGTTCGCCGTCCACGCGTTGCGGCTGGCCTGAAAGACGTCGTCCGCGCTCATCTCGGGATCGAACAGACGCGCGGCGCGCGCCAGTTCCCTGCCCGTCCCCGTGAAGCCGCCGGTCAGCAGCAGGTCGAGGTGGCGTTCTTCGAAATCGAGCGCCTCGCGAGCGAACAGGCGGAACGCGGCGGTCAGTCGTTCCTCGGCGGCGGCTTGTTCGAGCCTGCTCCTTGGAGCGGCGCGCAACTCGGCTTCGACGGCGTCGAGATAGCGGTCGAGGCACGCTTCGCGGCGCGCCTGGTCGCCCGCGGAATAGGAGGGCAGCGAGACGGGCGGCGCCGGATCGGCCTCGCGCCACCACTCCAGAAGCCGGGTCGTCATGGCGTGCGGATCGCGTGGCATGGCTCAGACTATCGTACGTGCAATGGGCGCGCGATGTTCCAGGCCGCAAGCGATCGCTATGCTATCGTGGATGATGTCCGCCACGAAGTTCCACGCGGGGCCGGTAGCTCAGGTGGTTAGAGCATCTGCCTTTTAAGCAGAGGGTCGCGGGTTCGAGTCCCGCCCGGCTCACCAAAATATCTTCCTTGTTTTCCATTAGTTGACGGCCTCTCTTTTCCTGTGTACCTTTGGTGTACCCTTCGTCTCGGCGAGCACGATGGGATCGAGCGCCCAGCTTCGCTCCAAGTCCGCTTCCAATTGCTCCTGACGAGCGCGTATCCACGGCGAGTAGTGCTTCTCGGTCACTCTGATGCTGCTGTGCCCGAGTAGAATCGACACGCGCTCCAACGGGACGCCCGCGAGCAGAAGTTCCACCGCGAACGTGTCTCGGAATCGGTGGGGATGAGCGTCCTTCACGTCCGCCAAGTCGAACAGTTTGCGAAGGCTGCGCCTCCAGTTCCCGGCGACAGTGTCTCTATCGCCGTCTCCCGTCCAGAAGAAGTACCTCTCACTGACAGGTGGCACCGAGTGCAGCGCGTCTACGACGCACCTCGGTAGTTTGGCGTTCACCGGAACGCCCGTCTTCTGCGTATAGAGGAACAGCCTATCGCCCTTCAACTGGTCGGCCGCACATGCCGCAGTGTCGCCGATTCTCATTCCGCTGTAGCGAAGCAATAGAACGAAAGCCCGAAGCCGTTTGGCCCCCAGCTGCCCCGTCTTGCCGTAATTGTCTGGATACCTCTCGCAGGCCGCCAGAATCCTGACCATTTCCTCTGGCGTGAATGGCATCGTGGGCGGCTCCGTCACCTTGGGGTTCTTGAGCTTGGAGGCTGGGTTCTCGCCAATCCAGCCGCTCTCGTGGGCGAATCGGAACACCGCCCGAAGTCGTTCGAGTTTCTTTAGGGCAGAGATTCCGCAGTCTTTCCAGGATGCTCGAAAGCTGCGGACCGTCGCTAGATCCCACTGCTTCAGGAAGAGCAAACCCGTGCGGTGCGCGAACGCCTGGAGCTGGCGGAAAAGCGCCCGGTACTTCTTCAAGGTCGGCTCCCGCAATCCGCGTGCCTTGGCGTCGCTCTCGAACTGCTTGCAGACATCCGCGATTGATGCTGGCTCTTCTTCCCTCACCGGAGCGCCTTCCGCTTCCCAGTCCCGGATGGTCTCCTGCGCCTTCTCCCAATCTCGGGTGTCCAGGGCCTTGCGCATTTCGATGCCGTTTAGAAAGCCGTCGGCCCAAATCGGGCAGCGGCAGCGCCGGTACTTCCTTCCCTCAGTTTTGTGCGAGCACGCCTTCAGGTGTCGGCGGTAAGCCGTGAGCATCAGTTCGATCCTCCTGCCGGCTCCATCAGGGAGCGAACGTAAGAGCGGATGAGTTCGCTCACGGTGACGTCTCTCTCGCGCGCATACTGCGACAGCCTCTTGTGCTCGGCCGGGCTGAGCAGAAGTTGTAGGCGGCGTGTCTTTCGGAGGCGGGCTGGCTTGGGAGGTCTGCCCAAACGGGTCTTGCGCTGCATGGTGTGTGTTTCCTTTTCATGAGCATAATAATCTCCCGTAAGCGCGCCTGTCAAGCAACGTCGATTCACGGCCTCTCCAACCGCCGGTGGACCCGCTGGAGGACCGATTCAGGGATGCGCAGGGTACGATAGCGTCGCTTGCCGTGCCCGATCACCTGATTGCCGATGACGAGTACACCGGGCTCCTTCTCGAACAGGTCGCGCACCTTGTCGGTACCGAGACTCCACATGCTGGCGACTTTCTGAACAGAATAGTGCCGTTCGGCGTATGCCGCCGTTGAACCGACACCGGTCTGTTGAGCCGCTACCATTCGCAGTGTCAATGCCTCGCCACGCCGGTCACGCCTGGCCCACCGCTATTCCTGACGGCTGACGCGTGCTGATGGCACTTTCCCAAAAAACTCTATATGCGCGTAAGCGTTTGGTCTGGGCCGTCTGAACGGCGACGGAGCACCGGTTCATCCTTAGTTGATGAGCAGTGCAGACCGCGAGACGATCGATCCTGAATCAACTGAAGCGGCGCAGCGCCGTCGCTATTCCATCGCTGAGAAGCGCCGAATCGTGGAACAGACACTGGCGC
>DATNLV010000432.1:0-3447 GCA_035602665.1 Bryobacteraceae bacterium
GGGCGGGTCCGCTCCCTGACGGTCGCGGTTCGGTGCTGCGCACCTGGGTGCTGCGCCGTTGCCCATGCTAGGATGTGGGCATCATGAACTCCCTCGCGACCGCTGTTCTCCTCGCTTGCGCCGCGCTTCCGTTTGCCCAGGCGCAGACGCAGCAACCACCAACTCCGGCCAAGAGCTTCAGCCAGGCCTTCGGCTACGTCAACCACAAGATCCTGGAGATGGCCGAGGATTTTCCGGAGGCCAAGTACGGGTTCCGTCTCACCAAGGAGACGCGGTCGTTCCAGGAAATGCTCATCCATGTCGCCTCCGGTAACGTCTACGGGGCCAAGGCGGGGCGCGGCGAGAAGGCCAACTGGGATGAGCTCGATCCCAAGAACTACCCGACCAAAGCGGAAACCGTCGCGGCTCTTCGGAAGTCGATCGAGGATGCGACCGCCACGCTGAACGCCGCCCCGGAGGAGCGCTTCGCGAAGACGGTGCAGCCGTGGCTCAGCGTGATTGAGCACGACGCCGAGCACTACGGCCAGCTGGTGGCCTACTACCGCACCAATGGGCTGGTGCCGCCGGACTCGCGGCCGAAGGCCAAATAGCGAATCACCGCCGCGATCTCGCGGATCGTCTCCTCATCCGCCAGCAGCACGCGGTGCGGGAACCAGAAGGCGTCGTCGATACAGGCCTCCGACACCGGGCAGGGCCCGACCCGGCAGCCGCCGGCCAGGTACATCGGGTTGCCGTAGAGCGGGTGCGGATAGAACGGAGTGGACGGAATGCCCGCCGCGGTCAGCGCGACATGGAACTGGTCGCGGGTCATGCCAAACTTCGCCGCGTCGATGCGGCCCAGCAGCAGATACTCGGAATGGGCCGTCGCCCGCGCCGGCTCGTCTTGAAACCGCAGGCCGGCAACTTCCGCCAGTTCGGAACGCAGCAGGCGCACGTTGCGCGCACGGGTGGCGATCTGTGCGGGGAGCCGCTCGAGTTGCGCGGTCAGCACCGCCGCCTCGAACGCCGTCATGCGGAGATTCGAGCCCAGCGTGTAATGGAAGAACCAACCCTGGCCCTCGCGGCGTCCCTGGTTGACGAACGCCCGCGCGCCGGTGGCGAACGCCGCGTCGTTGGTGGTCAGCATGCCGCCTTCGCCCGAGGTCATGACTTTCGAGTTCTGAAAGCTAAACGAGCCGGCCAGGCCGAAGCTGCCTGCGCGCTTCCCGTTCCATTCGGAGCCGTGGGCGTGTGCGGCGTCCTCGATGAGGATCAGGCCCCGCTCGGCGGCCAGGCGCGTGAAACAATCCATGTCCGCCATCAGGCCGCCGAAATGGACCACCAGGATGGCCTTGGTCCGCGGCGTGATGGCCGCCGCCGCACGCGCCGGGTCCATGTTGAAGGTGAACGGCTCGATATCGACAAACACGGGCAGTGCGCCGGCGCGGGAGACCGCGGTCGCGGTCGAGATGAAGGAGATGGCGGGCACGATCACCTCGTCGCCGGGTCCGATGCCGCAGACGGCTAGCGCGGCCTCGAGCGTCACCGTGCCGTTGAAGGCGCTGATCCCGTGGGCGCACTGCTGAAACGCGGAGAAGGATTGTTCGAACTGAGTGACGACCTCGTTGAAGCCGCCCCAGCGGCCGCTTTCGAGCACGCCGCGCAGCAGATCGAGCTCGCGCTCGTCGTGCACAGGCCAGGTTGGAATGCGCATAGATCACCAGTGTACACACGAAGGCTAAAACAATTCTGGCCACGAATGAACACGAATGGACACGAATGGGAAAACCTCAGAAGTCCCAGCGGAGTTCGATGCGGGCGTAGCGCGGGGGCTGGATTGCTACGGGCAATCGCTGGTTGAATGCGGGGCTGCTTAGATCGCTTTCCTGCAGGCGCTTGGCGGCGTTGGTTACGTTGAAGAGGTCGACCACTGCCGTGAGGCGGCCGGTAGGGAGAGGAAACGCTCGGTCGAGGCGGAGGTTCCAGTTGGCTACGTATTGCGAGCGGTTGCCGCCGTCGGGGCTGCCGCGCACGGTGGTGGCCACAACGATGGGACCCTGGGCCAGGCCCGTGACGAGTAGCTGGCGGGCGAAGGGGAGTCCGTCGAGGTAGTCCGCGACGCTCGCGAGCTCGATGCCGGCGGGGAGCCGGTAGGCGGCCTGCAACCTGGCGACGTAGGCGCGGTCCAGGAAGCTGCGGCCGGCGGCGTGGATGGTGGTGTTCGGATCGGCGAACAGGGCACCGACGACTCCGGCGTCGTTCTCAAAGACGGCGTCACCGGGATTCGTGGGGCCGTAGGACTTCTCCGCGGCGAAGGAGAGGCGAAGCACGAGGCTCCTCCACTGGTTCGTGAGGTCGGCGATCAGGCCCGAGTTCTGCTCGCGGAGGCCGGGGGGATTGGTGAGCAGGTAGCGGTCCTGGCCGAAGGTGGCGGGGTTCTGCTCGAAGACGGTCAGCTGCTCAATGGTGACGGGGGCGAAGTCCTGGGCGGGCACGCCTACGTTGACGGCGGCGAGACGCTGCTTCTCGTCGCGGCGAAAGAGGCGGATGCCGGCGGAGAGGTTGGTGAGCGG
Organism: Bryobacteraceae bacterium; assembly: GCA_035602665.1. GTDB lineage: Bacteria > Acidobacteriota > Terriglobia > Bryobacterales > Bryobacteraceae > DASWZN01. The sequence continues at coordinate 2,553 of DATNLV010000432.1, forward strand.
CGCGATCCGGGCGCCTAGGTCGAACTCGTCCGCGTAGGGGCGGCGAAGGGCGGGATCGATGGAGGAATACGGACCTCCGAAGCGCGCGACTAGCGGGCCTTGATAGAGGTACACATTCGCGCCGAGGCTGTTGGGGTTCCCGAAATCGAGGTAGCGGCCGGCCAGGGGTGCGTAGGTGCGCGAGTACGCGGCGTGGAGTGCGAGGCCGCGGGCGTGCGGAACCCTCCACTCGAGGCCGGCGCGCGGCGCTGCGCTGCTCCAGTTGATCGAGCTGGAGCGGGCGAAATCGGCGGTGAGGGCGGCGTCGAGCGAGAGCGCGGGCGCGATGGTCCAACGATCCGCTACGGTGCCGTGGAAGGACTGCAGGCGCTCGCGGGTGTCGGTGGGCGTGTTGAACTGGACAGTGAACGCAGGCGCGCCCGCCACCGTGATCAGGTCCGTACCGGAGGGCGCGGTGAAGCGGTTGCGCGGCGCGGCGGTCTCGAAGCCGGCGGCGGCCGAGATGTGGTGGCGAGCGGTGGCGATGGCGAGAACGCTCTCGACGCCGTGGCGGGTGCGGGTGGCGAGGTTGGCGAGTGGAGGCGCTCCGGTGACCGCGCCGCCCAGCAGTTCGATGCTGCTCTGGTTGCCGCTTCCGGTGGTGTCGAGATTCGCGGCGGAGTATCCGTAACGGACCTGGAAGAGGCCGCGCGCGAGCTGATGCGTCCATCCGGCCTGCAGGAAGTCGAAGCGGTCCCGCTCACTCTCGCCGGCGAAACCGCCCGGGAGCGGGAACTGCGGCATCATGCGGCCGCCCGCGAAGGCTTCGAAAGCGGCGGGCTCGCCCCAACCGGAGAGGTGCATGCGAGATCCGCTATACAGCGCTTCGATCTGGTCGCGGCTGCCGGCGCGGATG
>DATNLV010000434.1:0-30616 GCA_035602665.1 Bryobacteraceae bacterium
AATACTTCCGAGAAGAGGACGGGCGCTGGCTTGCGGATATTGCGGCGCTACCCGGTGTGACCGCCTACGGGCGTACCAGAAAGCAGGCCACCGCCGCTGTCCAGGCGCTGGCGCTTCGCCTGATCGCCGACCGCCTGGAGCACGGAGAAGCGCTTCCTGCCCGATGAACGTGTCTGACCGAACACGCGCCGACGCCGGGGGGTTTCAGCGCATGTGATATACTCTGGTATATACCACGCTAGGGAGGTCAAATGCCGCGCACCGCAAAGCTGTTTCGCAACGGACGGAGCCAGGCGGTCCGCCTGCCCGCGGAGTTCCGGTTTGAGAGCAGCGAGGTCTTTATCCGGAAGGACCCCGCCACGGGAGATGTGATCCTGTCGCGGCGGCCGGAATCGTGGGAGGGCTTTTTTCAACTCGCGCAGCAAGCCGGCGTGCCAGAGGACTACATGGCCGAGCGCGGCGATGACAGACCGCAGAAACGGGATCTCTTCTGATGGCGAGCCGATATCTGCTGGATACCAACATCGCCAGCTACATCATAAAGGGGAACGTTCCCGCCGTTCGCCACCGGCTGGTCAAGGTCCCTATGCCACAGGTAGCAGTCTCCGCGGTCACCGAGGGCGAGCTGCGGTATGGGGTGGCGCGGCGGCCCGACCTGGCGCACTTGCAAAAGGTCGTGGACGAGTTCCTGCTTCGGGTGACGGTTCTGCCCTGGGATTCGGATGCGGCGCAACAGTACGGGCAACTCCGTGCGACGCTTGAACGCAAAGGGCGAGTGATGGGAAACCTCGACATGATGATCGGCGCACAGGCCTTGGCGTCGGGCCTTATCCTGGTCACGAACGATCAGGCGTTCAGCAGGATCGGGGGATTGAAGATCGAAGATTGGACGAAGCCGTAACCGGCTTGAGGGAACAGCGCGCGACGGGGCGGAACTGAAGTTCCGCGCGGGCTCAAGCCCGCCCTCCATAGCTGCCGGGTTCCGGCCCCCTGCTGCTATCCTTAGAAGCTGGAGTTTATGCTGCGGAGCACGCGCGGATTGCTGCTGCTGGTACTGGTGTTGATGCTGGGCGCGGTGGGAGTCATCTATTTCCGCCAGAAGCGCCGGCAGGCCAGGCACGAGCCGCGGCCGCCAGCGAGCCTTCCCTTCAACAAGGAGCTCGAGGCCACCACCTGGGTGTGGCGTAAGGACGAAGCCACGCACGGGATGGTGGAGGTGCGCGCCAAGCGCTTCAGCCAGCTGAAAGCTCCGTCGCTGGTGGAAATCGAAGACGTCGAGGTTCTGGTCTATAAGAACGACGGCAAAGACCTGGACCGCGTCCGCACCGCCAAGGCGCAATTCGACGACGACAAGGGCACGCTGTACTCGGACGCCCCCGTGGAGATCGAGCTGGGCCTGGCGGTCGAAGGCCCTCCCCACGGCCACCAGATCAAGATCCACAGCTCCGGGGTGACCTACGAGGCGAAGACCGGCAAAGCGCAGACGGCCATGGCCGCGAACTTCGAGTTCGACGAAGGCGATGGCAAGTCGGTGGGCGCGTCTTACGATCCCGCGCTCGGCAAGCTCGAGATGGACAGCCAGGTGGAACTGCACTGGCGCGGCAAGAATCCCCAGAGCGAGCCCATGAAGATCGAAACCGGGCAGGCGACTTATCTGGAGAAAGACGCCTACGTGCTGCTCAGCCCGTGGTCGCGCCTTACGCGGGGATCGACGGTGGTGGAAGCGGGCGAGGCGATTGTCACCCTCAACGACGAAGGAACCATCGACACGATCGAAGCCACGCTAGCCCACGGGACCGACAATCAACCCGGCCGCCAGCTGCAGTATTCGGCGGGCCGGTTGAACATGAAGCTCACGCCCAAGGGCGAGGTGGAGAAGGTTTCGGGCGAGCCCGATGCGCGGCTGCTTTCGGTGACCGCCGCCGCGCGGACCAACATCTCCTGCTTCCGCGTCGATCTGGATTTCAACACCAGCGCCCCGGGGAGCCCGCTGAAGCAGGCGGCGACGAGCGGCAACACGGTTCTCGAAGCGGTTCCACTCCCGCGTCCGGGCGTGCTGACGCCGGAGACGAAAGTGCTGCGCACGGATCGCGCCATCCTGAAGATGCGGCCGGACGGCAAAGCACTGGACACGGTGGAGAGCGCTACGGCCTCGCACCTGGAGTTCCTTCCGACGCGCGCCGGCCAGCGCCACCGCACGCTCGACGCCAGCAGCCTGTTCGTGGCTTACGGCGACGACAACGTCATCCAGTGGTTCCGGGCCGAGAACGCGGCCACGCGCACGGACCCGGAGCCGGCGGCCCCGGCCAAAGCGGGCGAGAAGGCGAAGAAGCCCGGCGATCCGGTCCTCACGCGCAGCAAGTACCTGAAGGCGGAGTTCGACAAGAACGGCGAGTTGACGCGCATCGAGCAATCGGGGGACTTTACCTATCAGGAGGGCGAGCGCCACGCCCGCGCCAACCGGGGCATCCTCGAGCAGGGCCGCGACGTCATCACCCTCGACCAGAACGCCCGCATGTGGGATGGCTCGGGAGCGACTTCGGCCGACCACATCCTGATGGACCAGAAGAGCGGAGACGTGCAGGCGGACGGCAACGTGATCTCGACGCGCATGCCCGACCGGCAGGGTACTTCTTCCGCCATGCTTACGAACGACGAGCCGATGCAGGCCACGGCCGCGCGCATGCGGACCGCCGGGCGCAACCATCAGTTCCACTACGAGGGGCAGGCGGTGGCGTGGCAAGGCTCGAACCGCATCTGGGCCGACGCGATCGATATCGACCGCAGCGAGCGGCGCCTGGCGGCGAACGGCCACGTGCGGACGCGGTTCATGGAGAAAGAGAAGAAGCAGGGGGGCGCCGCTACCGATGGCGCCGCGGCCAAGAGCGATGGCGCCGCGGCCAAGACCGATGGCGTGGCTAAGAGCGATGGCACCCAGGGGCTGCGGCAGCAGGCGCCCACGTTCGTCACGGTGGAGGCTGGCGCGCTGGTCTACACCGAGGCCGACCGCGTGGCTCATTACACGGGTGGTGCGCACATGGTGCGGCCGGGCATGGATGTGAAGGGGGCGGAGATCCGTGCCTTTCTCAACGACGCCAAGGCGGATTCGTCGCTCGACCACGCCGTCGCGGACGGCCAGGTCGCGGTGGTGCGAAACGAGCCGGGCCGCACTCTGACGGGGACCGGCGAGCACTGCGAGTACTACGCCAAGGACGAGCGGATCTTTATGAAGGGCGGCCATCCGGTGCTGGTGGACAGCCTGCGCGGCACCACCAAGGGCGAAGAGTTGACCTACTACGTGGACGACGATAAGCTGATCGTGAACGGAGCACCGAAGGATCTGGTAACGACCAAGATCTTGCGTCGCCACCACTAAGGAAACCTCCGGCCACGAATGGACACGAATAAACACGAATTGAAGAGACTTGGTTTATTCGTGTGCATTCGTGTTCATTCGTGGCCAAGATTGTCGGTCAGTCGATGAGAAAACTCCAGACTTTCGAGATCAGCAAGGCCTACCGGGGCCGGCGTGTGGTGGATGCGCTGTCGGTGTATGTGGAGCAGGGCGAGGTGGTCGGACTGCTGGGTCCGAACGGCGCGGGCAAGACGACGTCGTTCTACATGATGGTGGGCCTGATCAGCCCGGATTCGGGCCGCGTGTCGCTCGACGATCAGGAGATCACCCGGCTGCCGATGTACCAGCGGGCGCGGCTGGGCATCAGCTACCTGCCGCAGGAGCCGTCGGTTTTTCGGCGGCTGACGGTGGAAGAGAACCTGATGGCGATTCTGGAGACGCTGCCGCTGTCGAACGGCGAGCGGCGCGGCCGCCTGACGCAACTCATCGAACAGCTTGGCCTGGAGACCGTGCGGCGCAACAAGGGCTACGCGCTCTCGGGCGGCGAGCGCCGGCGCGTGGAGATTGCGCGCTCGCTGGTGATCCAGCCCAGCTTCCTGCTGCTGGACGAGCCGTTTTCGGGGATCGACCCCAAACAGGTTCTGGAGATTCAGCACATCGTCTTCGAGCTGAAGCGCAACGGCATCGGCGTCCTGGTGACCGATCACAACGTCCGCGAGACGCTGGCCGTTACGGACCGGGCGTACATCATCAACAACGGCCGGATCTTCCGCGCCGGGAGCCCGGAAGCGCTGGGGAACGATCCCGAGGTGAAGCGCGTGTACCTGGGCGAGTCGTTCAACCTGGGCGCGGGATAGGGCCACAGCACCGAACCGCGACCGTCAGGGAGCGGATGGTCCGCTTGCTGACGCGCGCGGTTCGGTGCTGATGGAGCTACCCGGGCCGCAGCGCGGAGTTTACCGCGTCCAGCAGCCGGTCCAGGTCGAAAGGCTTGTGAATGAACCCGGCGAAGAGCCGGCCGCCGGACCGGGCGGACGCTTCGGCTTCGTCGTAGCCGCTGGCGAGCAGGATCGGGACGCGGGGGCTAATGCCGCGCAGGAGGTCGAACGCCTGTTCGGCGCTGACGCCCGGCATGGTCAGGTCGAGAATGACGAGCGAAACGCGCCCGGCCTCGGCCTGCAAGAGATCGGCTGCCGCCTGGCCGCTCTCCGCCACGAGAACCTGGAAGCCGCTTTTCTCGAGCATGGGGCGGGCCGCCTCGTGAACCACACTTTCGTCATCGATCACCAGGATGGTTCCCGACCCGCGTGACGGCTTGGGCGCGGGTTCGGCCGGTCTGGCGGCGGGTTTGTTTTTGGCGGCAGGGAACAGAATATAGAACGACGTGCCACGGCCCGGCGTGCTATAGACGCGGATGGCCCCGTGATTGGCCTTGACGATGCCGGAGACGGCGGCGAGGCCCAGGCCGCGGCCGGTGAACTTGGTGGTGAAGAACGGATCGAAAATCCTGGCCTTGGTGGCCTCGTCCATGCCGGAGCCCGTATCCTCGATCTCGAGCCAAAGGTAGCTGCCCGGCGACAGTGCCTCAGCGGCGAAGTTGTCGTGTATTTCGCGAGCGGTCAGATTCCGCAGGCCCGTTTTGATCTGCACGGTGCCCGTGTTCCCTTCGCCGATCGCCTCGGCGCCATTGATCACCACGTTCATGATGAGTTGCTGCAACTGGGCGGGATCGGCCTCGATGGGCGGCAGATCCGGAGCCAGATCGAGCTTCACTCCCACACTGCGGGGGATGGAGGTGTGAATCAGCGCGAGGATCTCCTGGATCAGGTCGGAGAGGCCGATCTGTTCCGTGCGCAGGCGCCCCTTGCCGGCATAAGCCAGCAACTGGCGGGTGAGGTCGGCGGCTCGTTCGGACGCCCGGACGATGGAGCGGAGCTGGACTCGCGCCGGGTCGTCCGGCGGCATGTCGGCGTAGAGCAGGCTGGCATTGCCCATGATCCCGGTAAGCAGGTTGTTGAAGTCGTGGGCGATGCCGCCGGCGAGCAGTCCGAGACTCTCGAGCTTCTGGGTATGCTGCATCTCGCGCTCGAACTTCCTGCGCTCGGTGAGATCGCGGACATTCAACTGAATCACGCGCCGGTCGCCCTCGGGGTAGACGGTGCCGATGAACTCGGTCTCGATCGTGCGGCCGTCCCTGGTCTTGAAGCCCATGTCGGCGAACTGAACCGCGCCCCGGTCGCGTATCCGCTCCAGCGCCGCGCGCACCTCGGGCGTGCCGCGGGCCGCCTCGATTTCCCAGAATTTTCGTCCCACCAATTCCTCGCGGCGGTGACCGAGCAGCTCCTCGGTAAAGGGGTTGACGTCGAGAACCTCGCCGGTGACCGCATCGAGGATGACGATTCCGTCGCGCGCGTACTCGAACAGACGGCGGTAGCGGGCTTCGACGGCCCGCTTTCGTTCGGTGACGTCCTCGAAGGCGAGCAGGATGGCGTCCGCGCCGGGTTCCTTGATCCGCCGGGCGTTCAGCAGCAGCGTGCGGAGCCCCAAGGGTTGGAACTCGTGCTCGACTTCAACGTCGCGGAGCTGGACTTCTCCCGCCCGCAACCGCTCCAACAGGCTGCGCAGCGCCGGCAGATCCAGTTGGCCGTCCGCGATCTCGTACACACTTCGGCCTTCTGTCTGCTGGGGCCCGCTGTGGAAGAACTCGTAAAACGCGCGGTTGGCGCCGCGGACCGCAAGCTCCTGGCCGAGAACCAGGAGCGGTTCGCGCACGGTGTCTACAATGGCGCTGGCGTAATCGCGGGCGCGCCTGACCTCTTCCATGCCGCGCTTCAGGTCGGTGATGTCGGTCAACAGCAGGACCACGCCGTCGATACGGTTGTCCGCCGTGCGGTAAGGCCGCACTCGCATCAGATGGTCACGGCCTTCCGAGTCCCTGACTTCCTGCTCGTGCACCTTCAAGTTATCGAGCACGTCGCCCAGAATCTCCTCCAGGTTGGGGACCTCGATGCGCGGCTTGATGTCTGAAATCGGGCGTCCCACGTCGGTGGGAATCAGGCGGAGCAGCTTCTCGGCGGCGGAGGTGAAGCGCCGGATGCGGAGATCGCGGCCCACCATCAGGATGGGAGTGCTGGTCGAGGTCAGCAGGTTGGCCAGATCGTCGTTGAGCTGCGATAGCTGGGCATTGCGGCTCTGCATCTCCGCGTTGATGGTGGCCAGCTCCTCATTCGATGCCTGAAGCTCTTCCTTGGTGGTCTGGAGCTCCTCGTTGCTGCTTTGCAACTCCTCGTTCGCGGCCTGGGCTTCCTCGTTGGTGGAGCGCAGCTCTTCGATGATGGATTGCAAGTGCTCGCGGCTGGAGACGAGCTCCCTTTCAAGATGGTCGATGTGGCGCTCGCGGGGCTCGCCGGGCCCGGGCGGAGGGGGCGCGACGCTCCCCTTGCCGGCGTGCTCGAATGTATCGCCAAGATCTTCGAACAGGATTACCGAATGCGGCTCGCCGCGCGGTATCGAAACCGGGATCACGGTGATCCTGACGAAGCGAAAAGCCCGGTCCTGCCGCACCTGGATTTCCTCAAGCCGAAGTGCGGTTTTGCGTTGGTGCGCCTCCGCAATGGCCGAGCGCAACGGAACGGCCAGATCCTCGCGGACCGCCTCGATCAGATCCGCGGCTACGGCGCCCTGCGGGACGCGCAGGTAGGGGCCGACGTCGCCGCGGAATTCGACGATCCGGAGGTTCTTGTCGACCACCAGGCCGCTGGGCCCGTACCGCGTGAGAAGCATATGGTCGACGATGGCCCGGACGTCTCCGCGAACGGCGCGAGCGCCCGGGGGCGAGCCGGAGGGCAAGTCGAGCGCGGGAGGGCCGGCCACACTCACGATGGCCTCGATCGCCCGCGAGCCGAGGCTCGGTTTCCTGCAGTAAATCCTGCGGTCCACATCCAACGGGTCGAACAGCTCGGAGAGACGGCCGCTATTTTCCGAAGATCCGACCAGCAGATAGCCGGACGGCTGCAGCGCATAGGCGAGGGTATCGATGACTTTATGTTGGAGACTGGGCGCCAGGTAGATCAGCAGGTTGCGGCAACTGATCAGGTCCATGTGCGATATCGGCGGGTCCACGCCCAGAACGTGGCGCGAGAAGATGCAGAGATCGCGCACGTTGCGATTGATCTGATAGCCGGCCTCGCCGCGGGTAAAATAGCGCCGCAGCCGTTCGGCGGAGACGGCGGAGGAGATACTGTCGTCGTAGACGCCGGCGCGGGCCCTCTCGATCACTCTCTCGCTGGCGTCGCTGCCGAACAGCTGAACGGAAAAGGAAAGACCGGCGGCGCCCAGAAAGTCGAGGAGCGCCATGGCCAGCGAGTAGATCTCCTCGCCGGTGGAGCAACCGGGAACCCAGACGCGGAGCGGATCGCCTTCGGCGCGATCTTTGGTCAGGGCAGGGAAAGCCGTCTCCCGCAACGCTTCGAAAACCGGGGCGTCCCGGAAGAAGCTGGTGACCTTGATGAGCAGGTCGTCGAACAGGGAGTCGATTTCGTCGGGTTCGGTCCGCAGGAGTTGGAAGTACTGATCCAGGGTGTCGAGCCTCCTCACCAGCATCCGGCGCGCCAGGCGGCGGTGGACGGTGGGCTGTTTGTAAAGGCGGAAATCGACTCCGCTGCGCTTGCGCAGGAGCCCGAGAACCCTGTCGATGGTGGGTAAATCGTCCAGCAGCTGGTCCAGGGTCGGGGCCGCCATGGGGTGGTGCGCGATGGTGGCCAGCTCCTCCGCGATGCGCTTTGGCGGAAGCACGAAATCGACGTAGCCCGCGGCAATCGCGCTGCGAGGCATGCCGTCGAACTTGGCCGAGGCGTCCTGCGCGAACGTGATCCCGCCCTCGGCCTTGATGGCCTTCAGCCCGAGCGTTCCGTCGGAGGCGGCTCCGGACAGCACGACGCCGATGGCGCGGCTGTGCATGCTCTCGGCGAGGGACACAAAGAACGCGTCGATGGCCCGGCGCTGATGGGAAAGCTGCTGGGCCGGACGACTGAGGCGCAGCACGCCGTCGGCGATCAGCATGGTTGCGTTGGGCGGCATCACGTAGACCCGGTCGGGCTCGACGCGCACGTCATCCGGCACCTGGATTACAGGCATGTGGGTGTAGTTCGCGAGCAGGTCGGCGAGGATGCTTTCGTGATGGGGATCCAGGTGCTGCACCAGCACGAACGCCATGCCGGTCTCGGGCGGCAGGTAGCGGAGCAACTCCGAGAAGGCTTCCAAGCCTCCGGCGGAGGCACCTACGCCGACGACCAGGCCCGCGAATTCAGGGCCGGAGCCGGCCTGATGAGGTGCACCAATGCTCTCGGGATTGGCCATCCTCGCGAGTTCCCCTAACCGATCATAGCCCCAGACGGGGGAAAGGGGAAAGGGCCAGGCGAAAGGAGTCAGGAGACAGGAGACGGGAGACAGGAGAAGGACACGCGGAGAGCCCGCGCAAGCGGCGGGTGCGGGGCTCGTTCCTCCTGACTCCTTCCCAATTACGCGCGGGCCAGGGCGGCGCTGCGGCCGGCCAGGGTGTCGGCAAGGTAGGCCAGGATGCGGACCCGCTCGGAGACCGAGTTGCGCGCGGGCCCCGTCATGAACAAACGACGGGTGAAGAGGCACCACCACAGCATCAGCCTGAAATCCGCCATGAGCATGCGCTGATCGAGCGTGAACGCGCTTCCCGGGGCGGCGGTGTAGCGCAGCAGGCAGGTGAGGACGGTGTAGTCGCGCCGCAGCGTGTCGTTGAGCATCTTCAGGTCGGCCGCGGTGAAGCCGGCGTCAAGGCGCGCCTCTACCTGGAGGAAGCTGAGTTGGTTGGCCGACGCCACCTGCTCGACACGCTCCGGCGACGTCCCGGCCTTCAGGATGGAGCGGCAATTGTAGCGGAACCAGTAGGCGCCGAGCACCAGCACGATACCGGTAATAAGTAGTCCGGAAACCATGAGAGACCAAGGCCTGCCCGGCTCGAAGAAGAGGATATCATCGGTCCAACAGGCCCGCAAGTCCCCATCCGGCTAGAACAGCATGTCGCGCGAACCGCCGCCGGCGGACCGGTGTAGCTCGGCGTAGCTGGCGGTGATGTAGTCGGCTTCATGAAAGCCGAGGAGGCGGGCGGTCCGGTCGATCCAGCGCGGCGGCCCTTCGAGTTCGAGGAAGACGCCCACGGGGGTCTCATCGAGCATTGCGATGCCGGAGTGGGCCACGGCGGAGGCGGCCAGGCCGGAGCCAGTCGGCAGGACATACTCGGTGCGGTATTTCTCGTAGCGGAAAGCCGGACGGTAGCCCAGCGCCTCCAGGACCTGAACCAGGCGCGGGCCGCCGCCCCGCTCCAGCTCGAACTCTATCTCCTGGCGAATCTTGTGTTTGCCGCGCTCGGCCGGCCCTTTGAAGGTCACCAGGCTGTGGGCGCCGCTGATGCGGAGCCTGAGGACGAGCCCGCGTTGGCGCAACGCCTTTCCCGGCGTGTCAAAGAGGACATTTCGCTCAAGAACCCGCCGTTTTTCCACCCTGAAACCGGCCTTGCGGAGCAGGCGCCGGCCCTCTGCCGAGCTCCCAAGTCGCAGCTTGATCTCGACTTCCTTTTTCGCGGGCGAGGGGCTTGCGTCCTTTGGCACGTTAGGTGCATCATAACAATTGGGCGGGAGGTTAACAAATGTTCACGCCATTCGCTGTGGAGCTTTACCGTCGATATCTGAGCGGCGAGACCATCGAAGAACTCTCCAGGGAACTGGGAATCCCGCGGGAGCGCATCGAGGACCGCATTCGCGCCGCGGAAGCATACGTGGCGCGCCAGGCGAGTGTCGCGGCGTAGTCCGGTCCCGGGGTGCGGCCGGCGGCTACAATAGGACCGTGCCCCATCCAGTCACTCTCATTCCCGGGGACGGCATCGGCCCCGAAGTAGCTCAAGCCACCGTTCGCGCCGTAGAAGCCACAGGCGTCAGCATAGCCTGGGAATCGGTCGAGCTGACGTCCAAGGCGATCGAGGATGCCGACTTCCAGGTTCCGCAGCCTGTGCTGGATTCTCTCGGCCGCACCAGGACCGGCCTGAAAGGCCCCACTACCACGCCGGTAGGGGGCGGCCACGTCAGCCTCAACGTTCAACTCCGCCGGAAGCTCGATCTGTTCGCGAATTTCCGGCCGGTGAAGAGCTTTCCCGGCATCAGGTCGCGATTCAACGACGTGTTCATCGACCTGGTCATTTTCCGCGAGAACACCGAGGACCTGTATTCCGGCCTGGAGCACGAAGTGGTGACGGACGTGGTGACCAGCCTGAAGGTGATCACCCGTTTCGCCTCCGAGCGAATCGCGCGCTATGCGTTCGGATGGGCGCGCCGCAATGGCCGGCACACGGTCACCGCGGTGCACAAAGCGAACATCATGAAGCTCGGCGACGGCCTGTTTCTGCGCTGCTGCCGCGAGACCGCCAAGGACTTCCCGGACATCGTGTACAAAGAGCTGATCGTGGACAACACCGCGATGCAGCTGGTGATCCGGCCCGAGACGTTCGACGTTCTGGTGATGCCGAACCTCTACGGCGACATCATCTCGGACCTGGCGGCAGGCCTGGTGGGCGGCCTCGGGATCGTCCCGGGCGCGAACCTGGGCACGGACCACGCGGTGTTCGAGGCGGTGCACGGCAGCGCGCCGGACATCGCCGGGAAGGACCTGGCCAATCCCACCGCGCTGATGCAATCGGCAGCGCTGATGCTGGCGCACCTGGGCGAGCCGGACGCCGCCAAGCGCCTGCAGGCCGCTATCGAGTGGGTCTACGCCGAGGGCCGCCACACCACGCCGGACGTGGGCGGGACCGGATCCACGACGAGTTTCACCGACGCCGTGGTGCGCCGCCTGGAGAAGAGCTGAAGGTGGGGCAGGTGTCCACACCTGCAGCGGGTCTCCAGACCCGCCTCTACCCCTTCGGCGTGGCCGCGGTCTTCCAATTGATGACGTGATAGACCGCGGGCACAGAGCCGACGTTGCGCAGCCCGTGCAGTTGGTTCGACGCGTTGAAGAGCACGGAGCCCGGGCCCAGCCGCTTCCAGTCGCCGTTCACCAGGACTTCCACCGTGCCTTCCCGGATGATCACCATCTCCTCGTTCGGGTGGCGGTGGGGCGGGTGCGGCTCCTGCCCGGGATTCAGGGTCGTCACGTGCAGCTCCAACTCTTCGAGGGTTGCCGTGGGCGCTTTGAAGAACGACCGCACGCTCCCGACCTTGGTTTCCTTCGCGGGGATGGCGTTCCAATCGAACGCCGAGGACTGCATCACGGCCGCCGTCTGCTGAGGCGCGCGTGCAGCGGCGAGGGCCACCATCATGTTTCGACGCGTAATCATTTCGCTATCCTCCAAGGCCAGCGTTGCGGGCGCGACAGCAGGCCGTTCGCTTCGTCGTCGTTGTGGAACCGCTCCCTGGCCGGGTCCCAGTACAGTTTCCGAGGCAGCTTCATCGCGGCGTGGTGGAGCAGACAGGCGGAGCAGGAGCGGTGCCCCACTTCGACCGGCGCGATCGGTTGCAGGCGCGACTTCACGCAGTCGAGCCAATTGCCGTGATGGTCCGTGCTCACGTAAAGGTGGATCTCGTCCGGCCCGATCACGGACGTGATGATCTTCGGATCGCTGGCGGCCAGGGCCTGTGCGTCTTTGATCTTCGATCCCGGGTCGCCGGGGGTGACCGCGGCCTCATTGCCGCGCGAGACGAAGATCCAGCCCTCGGTTCCCTCGAAGCGTAGGCCGTTGGGAAAGTCGCCGCTGACGATCATGCGAACGCCGTTCGCGTAGAGCGCCTCGGTCTTGAACTTGCCGTGGACGTCCCAGAGCCCCTTCTTCGGAAACTCGGCCCAGCCGGAGATTTCGACGGGGCCGGTGTGCTCGGTCCCCATGGCCCAGTGGGCGCAGTCGATGTGGTGCGAGCCCCAGCCGGTGATCATGCCGGCTCCGAACTGCTCGCACCGCAGCCAGCCGGGACGGTCGTAGCCCTCCTGCGGATGCACGCGCTTCTCGGTGTAGTAGACGTACGGAGTCGAGCCCAGCCACATCTCGTAGTTCAGGTTCTTGGGGATGGGCATCTCGGGCTCGTCGTCGCCCGATGGGTCGCCGGGCAGGCCGATCTGGACCGTCTTCAACTGCCCGATGCGGCCGTTGAGAACCAGCTCGGCGGCGTAGCGGAACTGCGCTGCCGATCGCTGCTGGCTGCCGAGTTGCAGGATACGGCCCGTGCGCTGGACGGCGTTGCTCAGAGCCCGGCCCTCGGCGATGGTGAGCGAGGCCGGCTTCTGCAGGTATACGTCTTTGCCCGATTCAACGGCGGCGATGCCGATGATCGCGTGCCAGTGATCGGGCGTGCTCACGAGCACCGCGTCGATGTCCTTGTTCGCGAGCAGCTCGCGGTAGTCGAGGTACCCGGTGACGGCGTCGTGGGTCTTGTAGTGGCCGTTTACCAGGGCCTTGGCATCCTCCATCCGCTTCCGGTCGAGGTCGCAGACGGCCACGATGCGGGCCTGGTCGAACTTCCAGACGCCGGGCATGTCGTGTCCGCGTGAGATGCGCCCGTTGCCGATCGCGCCGACGTTGATGCAGTTGGAGGGCGAGGTTTTGCCGACTACGGAGGACGGGACGATAGCCGGGAAGCCGGCGATGAGGGCGCTCTTCAAGACGTTGCGGCGGGTCATTTCAGCCTCTGCGCTTGTTGCTGCGCTTTCAAAACCAGCTCCATGGCGTACAGGCAGTGCTTTTGGGGCATGGCGGTTTCGGTGCGGTTGAGAACGTCCGAGACCAATTGCTCGCCATAAGGCAGCGGCTGGTTGGAGGAGTCGATGTAGCGGGTTTCCTTTTGATCCACCAGGAAAAGGTGGCTCGGACCGGGGCGACCTGCGATGTCGATGTTCTTGCGAATCTCCATAAATCCATCGGTGCCCAGGATAGTCAGCCGTCCGTCGCCCCAGGTGGCAAGGCCGTCCGGAGTGAACCAGTCCACGCGTATGTAGCCGGTCCCGCCGTCGCCGCGCAGCATGACGTCGCCGAAGTCCTCGAATTCCGGATACTGCGGGTGGGCGACATTCCTGGTCTCGGCGGCGACAACCTCAGCGGTGGTGGAGTTGGTGAAGAACAGGAACTGGTCGGCCTGGTGCGAGGCGAGATCGCAGAGGATGCCGCCGTACTGCTTCCTGTCGAAAAACCAGGGCGGCCGCTGGTTGAGAGTCATGCGATGCGGGCCCAATCCTATGGTCTGGATGACGCGGCCGATGGCGCCGGCCTTCACCAGTTCTCCGGCTTTGACGGTGGCGCGATTCTCGAGCCGCTCGCTGTACATGATGGAGTAGATCCGGCGCGTCTCGGCCTGAACGCGGCGCACCTCGGCGAGCTGATCGAGCGTCGTGATGCCGGGCTTGTCCGACATGTAGTCCTTGCCGTGCTGCATGACGCGGATGCCCAGCGGAGCGCGCTGGTTGGGAATGATGGAGCTGAGCACCAGTTGGATGGAGGCGTCGTCCAGGACCTCGTTCTCGGTGCGGGCGGCGCGCGCCTGTGGAAAGCGCTTCAGGAATTCGGCGGAGAGGTCCGGTTCCGGGGCATACAACCAGACCAGCTCGCCGCCGCCGCGAATGACGGCTTCGACCTGGGCGTAGATGTGGGGATGGTTGATCCCGACGACCGCGAACTTGATACGAGGCGAGCCCGTGGCGGGGAGCGCCGAGGCCGCCGCGAGCGAGCCCCCGAGAACATTCATGAATACACGCCGATCTACTTGCATTGTGTCATTGCCTTTCGTGTGCGAAGTAGCGCCTTACGATACGCCGGGTTAGGGCGTAGAGGCCAACCGCGGGGATCAGGACGCCCCGGGCGCTTCTCAGCCAATCTCCGGTGACGACGGAGGCTACAACGTCTAGAGGAATATGGATCGCGAACAACACCACGGCAAACCACCAGGCCCAGTTCCTGCCTCGAAGCAGACCGAGGCCAGCGGCGAGCATGGCGGCGCCCAGGATCATCAACGGAACGCCCGCAATCCTGCCCAGAGCGCGAAAGAACTCCTCGCCCGGTTTGTTGAGCTCCCATAGCCGGTCCAGAAGTGTGCCAGGGAAAAGCAACGAGCATCCGGCGACGGCAGCAGCGGCAGCGGCGGCAAACAGGAAAGCCGAAACGATCGGAATGGCCGTCGGCCTTTTCTCCATGGCACACAACTCATTCGCAGTATACGCCCCGCATCGCAAGCCCACCGTCCTCTTGACATCCCACAGGAAGAATGGCACACTTCCTCTATACAACCCACAGGAGGCGGGATGGGCGAGAGCAAGTCGGATATTCTGCAAGGCACGCTCGACCTGATGGTTCTGAAAACGTTGGATGCGATGGGCCCGCTGCACGGGGATGGAATCGCGCGGCGGATCGAACAACTCAGCCAGGAAGCGCTGGTGGTGAACCAGGGGACCATCTATTTGTGCCTGGTGCGGCTGGTGCAGAAGGGTTGGATCAAGGCGGAATGGGGCACGTCGGAGAACAACCGCAAGGCGAAGTTCTACTCCATTTCGAAGGCGGGTCGCAAACAGTTGATCGCCGAGACCGAGAACTGGGCGCGGATTTCGGGCGTGATCGGGAGATTGCTCGAATGCTGACCCGGATCAGGCAGATGACCGCGCGGATGCGCGCGTTTTTCCGGCGGGCCGACATGGACCGGGACCTGGAGGCGGAACTGGAATCGCACATCGCCATGCGGGTAGAGGATGCCATGCGGCGCGGCATGACCCGTGAGCAGGCCGAACGGCAGGCCCGCCTGGAATTGGGCGGGGTCACGCAGATCCGCGAGGCTCATCGGGAAGTGCGGGGCATGCCCTTCCTCGAAACGCTGCTCCAGGATCTGCGTTATACCTTCCGCACGCTTCGGCGCGACGCCGGCTTTACCACCTTCGCGATCCTGATCGTCGGGCTGGGGATCGGGGCCAGCTCAACCATCTTCAGCGTGGTGAACGCTCTGCTGGTTCGTCCTCTCCCGTTCCGCGATCCGGGGCGGTTGGTGTGGATCGCCAATGACGGGAAGGAGAACGATCTGTCGGGTTTGACCGTGCCGGTTGGTCCTTTCCTCGACCTGCGGGATGAGAGCCGCTCGTATGCCGACGTGGCTGCCTACTATGCGTTCTACGAAGAGGGCGACAAGAAACTGACCGGCTATGGCGAGCCGGAACGGCTGAGCGGCGTGCCCGTGTCGCAGAACCTGTTCCCGCTGCTCGGAGTTCAGCCGCAACTGGGCAGGCTGTTCACGGCGGAGGAGTGCCAGGGGAACCAACCGGTGGTCCTGTTGAGCGCCGGGCTGTGGAAGAGGCGCTTCGCATCGGACCCTGGCATCGTGGGACGCAAGCTCGCCATGAACGATTCCACGGTCACCGTGATCGGAGTCATGCCGTCCTCCTTCGACTTCGGTTCGGTGTTCGCTCCCGGCAGCAGAATCGACCTGTTCCTCCCGCTTCCACTTACTCCGGAGATAGACCGGAGAGGGAATACTCTGTCGATGATTGGCCGGTTGAAGCCGGGCGTGACGATTCAGCAGGCCCAGGCGGAGGCCAGCGTCCTCAGCGAGCCGATCCGGGTGAAGCATAACCGCGGCGAGTTGCGTTTCAGGGTGGGCTCGCTTGGAGAACACGTGCGCGGCCAGATGCGGCCGGCGCTCTTCGTACTCGCCTGCGCGGTTGGCGTGGTGATGCTGATCGTCTGCGCGAATCTGTCGAATCTGCAGTTGGCCCGCACGGCGACGAGGCAGAAAGAAATGGCCATTCGGGTCGCCCTGGGGGCGGGGCGCGGCCGGCTGATCCGGCAGATGCTGACCGAAAGCGTGGTGCTGGCGTCGTCGGGCGCGGCGCTGGGCCTGCTCCTCGCCGTGGCGGGAACGCGCGTGCTGGCCCATTTGGACGCCATCAGCCTCCCGCTGCGGGAGAGCGTTCGCGTAGACCTCGGGGCCCTCGGTTTCACGCTGCTGATCGCCGTTGTGAGCGGCCTGGTTTTCGGCCTGGCGCCGGCGCTTCGCGTTCCGGTCAGCGCCGTTCACGATTCCTTGAAGGATGCCGGCCGCGGATCGAATGAAGGCCAGCGCCATAACTGGATACGGGCGTCGCTGGTGGTCTCCGAGATTGCCTTCGCCTGCGTCCTCCTGGTCAGCGCAGGACTGCTGATCCGAAGTTTCCTGCGTGTGCTGGATGTCAATCTGGGATTCCGTCCCGCGAGCGCGGCGGCGCTCAGGATCGATCCCAGCTCGCAGTACTCCACTCAGGCGAAGCGGAACGCCTATTACGACGAGGCCCTGCGGCTGGTGAAATCCGTGCCGGGAATCGAGGCAGCGGGGCTAACTGATGTCCTGCCGCTGGGTCATAACCGGAGCTGGGGAGCGGGCGCCAAGGACCAGAGCTATTCCATCGAGCATCCGCCGCCCGATGTGTTTGTCCGCATTGTAAGTGACGGCTATCTCAAAGCCATGGGGATTCCTTTGCGCGCCGGGCGTGACTTGGCCGCACAAGATACACCGTCCAGTAAGCCTGTCATCCTGATCAACGAGACACTGGCGCGGGCTTTGTGGCACGGCCGGGATCCTATTGGACGAACCGTTCAGTATGTGGATAAGGACCGGGAGGTGGTGGGCGTCGTGGGCGATGTGCGGCACCTGGCGCTGGAGCAGGGATCGGGCTGCGAGATGTACCTGCCGATCCGGCAAACCGACGACTATTCTTCGGTGGATTTGGTAGTTCGTACTAACTTGCCACTTACTGGCCTTGCTTCGGCAATTCGCGCCACGCTAAAGCCGATTGAGCCGAACCTGGCCGCGAACGAGTTTCGTACGTTACAGCAGATCGTGGACAAGGCGGTTTCGCCCCGCCGGTTCGTGGTGCTTCTGCTGGGCGGGTTTTCCGTGTTTGCCCTGATTCTGGCTTCGCTGGGAATTTACGGCGTGGTCTCTTACTCGGTAAACCAGCGGACACAGGAGATCGGGATTCGCATGGCGCTGGGCGCATCGGCGGGGGACGTGCGGAAGGGCATCCTTGTCCAGACCCTCGAGCTGGCGGGGCTGGGGATGGGGATCGGGGTAGTGGCCTCTTGGATGCTGACGCGGACTTTGAGCGGGCTGCTATTCGGCGTCAGTTCGACCGACCCCGTTACATTCCTCGCGATGTTAGTAACTCTGACCGTAGTTGCTGCCGCCGCGGGTTACTTGCCGGCGCGCCGGGCGTCGCAAATCGATCCGATGGCGGCGCTTCGGGCGAATTAGCGCCGTGCCAGCACCGAACCGCGACCGTCAGGGAGCGGACCTGATTTTAGCGGTACACGACCACCATTACTTCGGGCTTGTGGAGCGCGGCCGTTGCAGCAGACTCCTTCGGTGGCGCGAGCTGCACTCCGGAGCTGTAACCGCCCCACCAGATGTCGGCCAGGGAATAGTCGCTGCCTTCGTGGCGGAAGACCAGGCTCGATTGAGCCGCGGCGCCGCCGAGCGACGCGCTCGTTCCCGCGAAGAACAGCGTATGCCCGCTGTCGCCGCGCCGCATGGCCAGGAGCGCGCTGTTTTCGGCGCCGGAACGGCTGATCGAATACGCGCCCGCGGGCATGTAAACGCCGTTGACCGTAAATGGGAACGGAACCGTAACCTGTAGCGTCTCCGGGGACTGCGCGGCAACAGAGGCGGCGCCCACTACCGCCAGAACAATAGGAGCGAATAACTTTCCAAGTTGCATCCTTGCCCTCCGCTGATAACTCAGACGTACGAGAGCGGCGGGATGGTACTGGAAGTTTCGAGGAGACTTCAGCCCTGTTCGCCGAGGTAGTGTCGGTTGTGGCGCACGCACTCATGCGTGCCGCGTCGAGACTCGTCTCGACACCACGGTGTCGGCAGGAGTGCCGACACGGCAGGCTGAAGACGGGCCTCAGTGCTAGCGCTTGATGATCGGCTTGGGCACCGGCGGCTTTGCGCCCAGGTCGGATGCGGCGTAGTAGCCCGTACGGGTGCGCGCGACGGGGTGATTGGGACCGCTGACGGAGAGCTTGATCTGGCGGTAGCTGCCGTCGAGCTTAGGGTTGGAAGGCGTGTAGGCGACGATGTACTGGCTGCGGATGTCGCGGGCGACCTCCAGGGCGATACGGCCGACGGAGTCCACGTCGTTGGGATACCAGACGGCGCCTCCGGTCGAACGCGTGATCTCTCCCAGGGCCTCGCGGGCGCGCTTGGCCGCGGCGTGCTCCTCTTCCGACAGAAGGCCGATGGCATAGACCAGCACCTCGCGCTGCTGGGCCTCGCGGAGCACCTCGGGCAGTGTGGTCTCGCTCATGTTGTCGTCGCCGTCGGTGACCACCACGAGCACCTTCTTGTCGTGCTTGCCTTTGGCCTTGGCATAGCGTACGCCGGCGCGGATGGCGTCGCGCATGGCGGTGCCGCTCATGGAATCGATGCGGGCCAGGCCCTGCGCGAGCTTCTTGGGATCGGAGGTGAAATCGACGTCGCGGTAGACATCGTCGTTGAAGTTGATGACGAAGACTTCGTCCTGCGGGTTGGAATTGGCGACCAGATCCTGGGCGGCGCGCTCCACCTTCTGCCGCTTGTTCTTCATGCTGGCGCTGTTGTCGATGATGATCCCCAGGGAGACCGGCACATCCTCGTGTTTGAACAGCTTGATCTGCTGCTCGGACCCGTCCTCGAAAGCGTGAAAGGCGGTCTGGGGAAGGTCGGTGACGGTCTTGCCGCCACGGTCGATGACGGACGCGTTGAGGACCACCAGACGGGCCTCGGCGTGGAACAGCGCGGGCTGTTCGTCTTGAGCGCCGGCGGAGATGGCGATAGCGAGGAAGGGCAGGGCGATGCGGCAGCGCCAGGACATCCAGTAGCGATTATAGCGGCTTAGGTCGCTTGTCCGTCGCAAAAAAGAGCCGATTGCTACTTGCCCGCCAGTAGATTTCGTTGGACACTTGAGTAACGGGAGGACCGTTGAGCCAGAAAGTGTCCGAAAGTACGCTGGTGCGCGAGCCCACAGACCGCTGGACCACGGCGGACTCGAGCGAACTCTACGACGTGGCCAGTTGGGGCAAGGGCTACTTCTCCGTTGGCCAGAACGGTCACCTGTACGTGCATCCGTCCAAGGATCCGGCGCGTTCGGTGGACCTCAAGGAACTGGTCGACACCCTGGTTCTGCGCGGCATCTCGCTGCCCATCCTGATCCGCTTCGCGGAGATCCTGCGCCACCGCCTGAGCGAAGTCCACGACGCCTTCCAGGCCGCCATCGCCGAGCATGGCTACAAGGGCAGCTACTGCTGCGTGTATCCCATCAAGGTCAACCAGCAGCGGCAGGTGGTGGAAGAAGTATTCCGGTTCGGCCGGCCCTTCAAGTACGGCCTCGAAGCCGGATCGAAGCCCGAACTGCTGGCCGTCCTCGCCATAGCCGATAACGACACGCCGATCATGTGCAACGGCTTCAAGGACGATGAGTACATCGAGATGGTGATGCTGGCCACGAAGATCGGCCGGCAGATCACCACGGTGATCGAGAAGTACACCGAGCTCGACCTGGTGGCCCGCCACGCGCAGCGGATCGGCGTCCGCCCGCGCATAGGCCTGCGCCTCAAGCTGGCCAGCCGCGGATCGGGCCGCTGGAAGTCCTCGGGCGGCTTTCGATCGAAGTTCGGCCTGACCGTCAGCGAGGCGGTCCGCGCCCTCGATCAGCTCAAACAGTTGGGCATGGCGGATTGCCTCGAACTGCTCCACTTCCATCTGGGCAGCCAGATCACGAACATCCGCCACATCAAGCAGGCGGTGATCGAAGGCGTGCGCATCTATGCCGAGCTGGCGCGCGCCGGCGCGGGCCTGAAGTACCTGGACGTCGGCGGCGGCCTGGGCATCGACTACGACGGCTCGCAGACCGACTTCGAGTCGAGCGTCAACTACACCCTTCAGGAATACGCCAACGACGTGGTCTACCACGTCCAGAACGTGTGCGACGAGGCGGGCGTGGCGCACCCCACCATCGTTTCCGAGAGCGGCCGCGCGGTGGTGGCCTACCACAGCATGCTGGTCTTCGATGTCCTCGGCGTCAGCGGCGTCGGCGACCAGGATACGGCGCCCGAGATCTCCGACGATATGGAGCAGCCGCTGATCGATCTGCGCGAAACCTACAAAGGCCTCAGCACCAAGAACCTGCTGGAGAGTTTCCACGATGCGCAGCAGGCGCTCGACCAGTCGCTGAACCTGTTCAGCCTCGGCTACCTGCCCATCGAGCAGCGCTGCCTGGCAGAGAACCTCTACTGGGCCATATGCCGCCGCATCAAGCGGCTCGCCGCCGATCTGGAGTACTTCCCGGAAGAGCTGGAAGGCCTGGACGCCATGCTCTCCGACACGTATTTCTGCAACTTCTCCATCTTCCAGAGCATGCCGGACAGTTGGGCCATCAAGCAGTTGTTCCCCATCATGCCCATTCACCGGCTGGAGGAGAAGCCCACGCGCGCCGCCGTGCTGGGGGACATCTCCTGCGATTCCGACGGCAAGATCGACCAGTTCATCGACCGCCGCGACGTCAAGCGCACCCTGCCTCTGCACCCGTTCAACGGCAGCGAGTACTACCTGGGCGCCTTCCTCATCGGCGCCTACCAGGAGATCCTGGGCGACCTGCACAACCTGTTCGGCGACACGAACGCGGTCCACGTCAGCCTCAACGGCAACGGCGAGATCATCCTCGATAACGTGATCAAGGGCGACACCGTCCGCGAGGTGCTCGACTACGTCCAGTTCCGCGCCGAATCGCTGTTGGGCCAGTTCCGCAAAGACGTCGAAGCGGCACTGAGGGAAGGTAAGATCGGCTACGAGGAATCCGGCCGCCTCCTGCGCTTCTACGAAGAAGGGCTGAACGGGTACACCTATCTAGAGGGCTAACCCAGTTCACCCCTGCCAGGTAGTGTCTGAAGTGTGCGTTGAAGGGTGCAATGCCAAGTACAGATTCAATTCCCATAGGCTGCCGCGTGCGCCGCAAACGCTAGCGGCTTCCTTCAAACGGCCCTACCGAAAGCGCCCCGGCACGACATCCTCGCGCGCTCTGCTGGCATTGCTGCCGGGGCACTTCCGATAGGGATCTAACGTTTGGGGCCAGCCTATGAGCGGGCCACGGGTTAGGATCACGCAGGCGCTAGCACTGACGGTTACCTGCCGGGCTTAGCCTTGTTTGGAGGAATCGGCCGCTTTCCCTCGCGTTTTTGCCTCCGCCCAGGTGTCTGGGTTCCGGCGTACGCCACTACTTGCGCCTTTTCCAACGTGTGGGCAAACCAGTGGGAACTCTTGAAATGGTCACGGTTCCCTTCCAAACTCGCCTTCAGGGCGTCAAAGCGCAGCATCGGCAATCTGTCTTCGATGGCCCGTACCTCCTTCGCAAACTTCTCAAAAATAGCAGGCTCAAGGTGATCGGCGGCGAGACAGTATAACACCGAGGCAATGGTCATGTCAGAAGTTGGAATCCTCGCCCCGATCGGGGTCTCGGGTGCGCCTTCTCGACGATCAACCCCGAGATCCGTATCATGGAATTCTGACAGACAGACGAGTTGAGCCGTCAGGTGTGCGTGGAAGAACGGATGCTGCTCTTGCCCCTCACGGACAAAGTCATAGTGGAGTGCTTGGGCCAGGTGGGCTTTCCTATCCGCCACTAGAAAATAGTTGATGTATACGGTCGAACGGTCTAGCGACCAGATATCCGGCGTGATTTCCTCGAGCACCGAGACAGCAATGTCCATGCGCACACCTGTCGGCTTTCTCCTGCAGGGGCAGTCCCTCAAGTAAAGGCACCGTTTGAACTCCACGCCCGCGCTACCACGAGACGTAAAGCAGTTACTCAGCGGCACATCCGGAACCCTTACCTCGCCGCCTGCCTCCTCCACCGCCGTGGCGAACGAGTTGAGCAAGCGTTCATAGGCGTTGACCCGGTCATACGGGAGCGGAGAACGGGCGGAGTTCATACCTATCTCAATTACCTAGCCACGGGCTGTACTCGTCAAACTTCGTCTTGCTGATCCTAGTAAGATCAGCGCCGCGTGGAAACCAGCTCAAGCCGCCCTTGGAGTTCTCAAGGCTGACGGGCGACTCTGAGATGATGCAATAGTAGCCTGCAGGCTTCGAAGGGTCCTCGCAACACTCGCTGCGCGCGATCCTTGGATTATTGGTCCTTTCGCGCGCCAGTTGGAGACCGTCCTTGCAGCCTGACTGCGCAACGAGA
Organism: Bryobacteraceae bacterium; assembly: GCA_035602665.1. Taxonomy (GTDB): domain Bacteria; phylum Acidobacteriota; class Terriglobia; order Bryobacterales; family Bryobacteraceae; genus DASWZN01. The sequence goes on from DATNLV010000434.1 coordinate 22,598, forward strand.
TCATCGAGCATGCCTCGCCACCACTGCGGCATTTTCCTGTCCGCAAACGGGCCGTCGTACAACGCCTTGTTGAAAATCGCACGAACCTTGAGTTTACGGAAATCCTCCAGTCGCGATATTGAGGTAGCTCGCTGCGGCAATCTCATTCACCAAAACTCCGGGGTAGCGTAGCAGGGAGTCCCAAATCCAGTGACCGAGGAAGTTGACCAGGCGCCGGCTCTGTTCCTTTTTCTCCTGTTCAGGCGTGGACATGTCAGCGATGCGATTCTGATCCCCGACGCTGTACAATGCAATCTTGTCGACATACTCGGGCTTTCCGAGAAGTGCGGCTAACAGTGCAGCGGGGTTCCTATTGGCCTTAGTCCGTATGATCACGGGCAATTGAATAGCAATCGCCGCAAATCCGCGGGCGACAAGGATCACTCGACGAGCGAATTCGTCAACACCTTCCGCCAGCGACAAATTGATGCGTCCCTCTTCCCACCGAACTCGCCACCTGTCCGGCGCCGGATCGCGAGCATAATCGCAGACTGGCACTGCCAACTTTCTACCTGCGGAAATAACCGCCCCCACGGACAGGCCCCTATAGCCGGAACTCAGCGAAAGCGCGGCGTCGGCAACGAGCAACGTTGCACCGGCGTATGGTGCACGCGAGAGCGATTGCGTAAGGCGGTCCTCATAGGTCAGGGCTTCCTCAGCCTCCGCTACCCGGCTCTCAAGATCGAAGACTTGGACTGACCCTTGCTTACCAAGCTGACGCGCAAGGCTGCTGGATATCTCGTCACGCATGCCCTTTTCGTCGTCGAATAGTATGACTTTGACTCTAGTCGCCATATTTACTCCAATGGAAACACGACCCGAAAACAAGTCCGAAAACCCGGAGGCGCATCGACCAGCATGATCTTCCCACCTGCGTCCTCGACGACCTGCTTTACCAAGGTTAATCCGAGCCCCATGCCGGAGCCAAGGGGATTGCCGGTGTCGGAGGTCGTCGTGTACAACGGTTCCCAAATCCTCTTTCGCAGCGCAGGCGGAATGCCGACCCCGTTGTCGGAAACCTCAAGAAAGTGCTTGCGATGCTCGTTCCAGGCCCGAATCGCCACTTTCGGGTCACGAAGGCTCGAGGTCACAGAGAGTACCGCCTTCACGGCGTTCGTGTAAAGGTTCAACAAGACACCGGTGTACACCGCCGGAGGCAGCGCCGGAGTCTCCGTGTCCGATGAGGCGTTCCAGGAAATATTGATACCATGATCGCTGGCAAACCCTTCAAAGCGCTTCAGCACGTATCTGATCTGTCCGGCTGCGGACATCCGAGATGCCTCATCCTTCCGCACGCCCGCTAAGAACATCTGTGTATACTCAAGCTGTCCCTTGAAAGTCGCCAATCGCGCCTTGAGTTCGTCCGCGACGGACCCAAGAGAAGGATGTCGTTTTACAAGCGAGGCGACAATGTCGACCGCTCTCTGCATTTCGAAAACCAGGCTCTTAGTCTCGTGGGTCATAAAGCCGGCGACCACTCCGAGCAGGCTCATCGTCGTCAGGCTCCGCCGCGCCTTCTCATTGTATTCTTCGACTTCTTCGATTCGGTCGGCAAGCTTACGATAGGACGTTACAATCCGCGACTTGTCCGCTGGGGTAAGCGTGGGGCTCCGTTTGATGAATTCGATAGCGTCGCGGACGTCCTCGCGCGCGGTCTCGGTCGCTTCGCGCGCCTGCTTGGCGAGAAGCCTTTCAATCTCGCGCTTGTCCTGAAGCGCAAGAAACTCGATGCCGGCGCGAACAAAGTCCGACAACTCATCGAAAGCACGATTTTTCAAAAAGCCTTCACGGTCCATTGATGGAGTTAGGTCAACCGGTGTATCGGCGGCTGCTGGCGCCTTGGACTCAACAAAAACGGCCCCAACTAATTGGTAGTTGTAAGGGAGATAAAGCGCCGGGTTGTCTGCCGGCCGATTCCGGATAGCGTCTGGAATCCCGAATCGCGCCTTGGAAATTGGCGAACGCCAATCACGCTCGCTATGCGACTTATCCAAGTTGAGATGCAGCCAGTCATCGAACTTGTATCCGTACGGTACGATCCGAAATCCGTGGTCAACGACTGCGACCCCGCAGTTCTCGCGAACCCACCGCCAAGCGTCTTGTCCCCTGATGCCTTTAGCCTGAAAGACCCCTTTTCGTTTTGGAAAATACCTAACATCCGCGACAAATCCAGCCGCGATCACATTTGGGGCATTGACCTCAAGTGTCTTGGGTTTTGCCTGCGAGGAAAACCACACGTTGAAGGAAAGTCTATTGCCGGCCAGCTCAATTTGGAGCCTAGCCCAATAGTTTTGTAGCACCAGGTCGGCAAGGTCAATGTCGTCAGCTTTCTCTCGCTGCGCCCCGGGCAGAATGACCCGAAAACCCGGATCTTCGTGTAATCCGCGTGCTGATTGTGACGACTTAAACTTCCCTGCCTCCAAAGCTGGGAGCGGGCTGACGATCTTGAGGACATCGGCGCGCAGTTGCGATTGGCTAGCGAAGTCCGTCGCCATCTTCAGTTTTCGGATTTCGAGGGTGGTGCCCGTAGGGACATCCGCACCCAGGGCCTCGAGGGTATACTTGACCTTGGCATCCCTGATATCGCTCAGACGGTCGATGTCGGGCCAGTTGAATCGCGCTGTGAGCTTTGTCTTGAGCCCGCGCCCTGCGTCTTCAGCCACCGTAATCAGTGTCAGGTCATCGCCGAGGTATCTTACGGCGAACCGGCCGATGCCCTTAGCACCCGTTACTCGACGTTGATATCTGCGAGAAACTCGATCCTGAAGTTTGCTAGCTGTGGCGATACGCATCCACTTGCCGACGAATTCCTCTTTGGTCATCCCATGACCTTCGTCGGTAACGATTAGAGCTGCGCTGTTCTCTCCAAGTCGGACTTCACATGAGGGCGAGTCGGCGTCGTACGAATTCTTGATAAGTTCCACCAACGCCACCTCTGGGCTTGCCACTAGGCGTTCGCCCAGTTCCTGGAGCAAGCGGCCTTCAGCCTGGAACGGGACTGATCCGCTATCGAGCAGTTCGGCGGGCATTATCTTGCTCCTGCGCGACGTATCCGTTTAGCACCGAATTCAGCTGCTTCACCTCAACCTTCTTCAACGTATTAGCGTGCGCGACGACCTGCTTTTCAAAATCGATCCCAAGAAGGTAGCTCTGCAATCGACGCCAGGAGGATATCTCTCGCCCGTGAATGCCCCACACTGAGCCCACGGTCCGAGCTCCGACAGAGTTCACAAGAATTTTCGGACCAAAACTCGTAAATCCGGAACTGAACAAAAGCTTCGGCACGGGATGGGAGTGATACCCAAACCAAGGTGTCTGGTTTTTGCACGTGTATGTCTGACGATCCGAGACAGGCACCGCATCCAGGTACGTATTGAGCGCCACGCTTCTCGTATCCTTATCTGAACGAATCAACCAACATTTCTTGCCAGCCTGCACGAAGTGTTTCTTAAAGGCGGCTTGCGAGAGGTTTCGCAGGCTCCGAGGAACGTCTTTGAGGGTTGTAACACAGGGAACCACGTCCCGTTTCCCGAGCCCGGCGCGGACACGTTCACCCTCCGTGAGGGTAAATATCTTCTGCGTGCCGGGGCTTAAGCCACGAAGGCTCCAGACCTTTCCGCGAGGGGCGTACGGGAGCACGCCTTCTTCGGCGTCCGCGGCGCCGCGACGCGAGATCACTCGATACGACGGAGTGATGTCATAGTATTTCCAGCTTCCATCACGATGTGCCTTGTCCACGATGCTGACTGATGCCGTTGTCAGCACCCCAGGAAAGATCGCCATCTGGAAACGGTACACGGCCACATTCCATCCATTCGCCTGGATATAGTCGCGGACGGCGCGTGTGGAGGGGCGTGACACCCATTCGTAGGGAATAACTAGCGCGAGCAAACCGTCATCACGTATCTTCAGCAGGCCAAGGCAAAGGAAGTAAACAAATAGGTTGGAGTGCCTGTTCAGAGAGATGCCTAGTTCACGCTCCAAGCGAGCTGCAGTTCGCTCCTTCCACCCCGGCTCAATGTCGTGGTGCCGGGCGTAGGGCGGGTTCCCAACGCAGGCGTCGTATCCGCTTTCCGCGTGGCGAAAGGCGCACCCATGGATAATACCCCCGTTCAGTGGAGGCTTTGCTCCAGCAACACGCTTCCCGTCTATTTCGACCCCTGTATAGCGATCAAACCGGCCGCCTGTGGCGAAGCGGCAGTCGCCCGCGCCCATATCCAAAACTGAACCGCAATGTTCGCGGTATTTCCCGGCGAGTCGCCAAAACAGCGAAACGACGGGCATCGGGGTCGTAACTTGCGACTCGCTGAGCTCGTACGCAGTGCGTCTATTCGGCATTCTGCTCGCCCAACCCACCACCATACTCGCCAGAGCCAAGAGCGTTCATATCCAAGAGTTTACCCCGTTTCAATCTTACGTCAGCGGTGCTGCGTCGTGAACAGGTTTTTCAAGACTGCGGCCGACCGGCTCGATCGACAGAGGCGGGCGCGGCGTCCTTCTGGGAGGTGATATGCCGCTTCGGCCCAGATTACGGCACGCGGGAGTTGGTAGGGCCGGGGACATTGGCCCGAGGTACTCTTCTGGGAACTGTCGCCCGATGCGGACCCACAAACGTCCCTTGCATCCGCCTACGGCTGCGAGGGGATTGTGGGCCATCCGGAAGTTGGCCTCCGACGGCCCCGCGGGCCCGTGTTCGGGAGTCACGCGCCATCCCCCAACTGAATCTCCCACCTCCTCAGTAGCTTCCACGAAACGAGCCCCCGCCCAAAGCCCCACCTCGCGTTACCCTCCCCTCAGGCACCCGCAATCCCGGTGCCACAGGAGCCCCCCATGTCCACCCAAAAACGCATCGATTCTTCACGCGCCAATGGCGCCAAATCCCGCGGCCCCGTCACCCCCGAGGGACGCGCCCGCTCCAGCGCCGCCCGGCTCACCAACGGACTCACCTCCGGAGTAGTCGTCCTTTCATACGAATCCGACGAGGAGTACAACGCCCTGCGCGACGAATACTTCGCCCATTACCAGCCCCAAACCCGCCCCCAGGTCGACCTCGTCGATCAACTGGTCGCCGCTCGCTGGCGCCTCAACCGCGTCATCTCCCTCCAGGGCGCCCTCATGGAGCTCCAGATGGACCGCCAGCAACCCGAGATCGACAAAGAGTTCCAACGTTGCGGCCCAGACGTCCGCGCCGCCATCGCCTACCAGCACCTCTGCGACGATTCCCGCGCCCTCGAAAGCCTACACCGCCACGAAACCCGCCTCAGCGCCGAGCTCCGCCGCACCATCAAACTCCTCGCCGCCGAGCTCAAGAATCAAAAATTGCATGATGAACCCAGCGCCGCAGATCCCCAATCGAATGAAGAGAATCCCGACCCAGTCACCCCACTGATCCCGCCTGCGGGATCGCCCGGCGACCGCCAACCAACGACGCCCGACGCGCCTCTAGCCCACGCCGAAGACCTTCCAGTCCAGCCCGTCGCCCGATGCAATCGAGATCGCATAGAAAGACATCCCCCGCTCCTCGGCCCTGCCGGCACTATTCTCGGACGTTCCCAGCCGCCCATCCCCACGCGCTAAAATCGCGGAGGACACATCCATGACTCGAATCCTGGCAACCCTCCTACTCGCAGCCGCCGCACAGGCGCAGCAGCCGCCGCCGGTCGTATTGCAGCAGGGCAACCGCACCATCGCCCTTGAGCCCTACGCCCCCAACATCGTCCGCGTGACCATGAGCCTGCTCACGAAGCCGGCGCTGGCTGGCCCCGGCTACGGATTCGTCGCATCTTCGGCGACCGAGGGCTGGACCAGCGAGGCGACCGCTGCCGGCGACGTCTACCGCTCCTCGCGCCTGGTCGTCACCGTCGCCGCCAACCATCCGCGCAAGCCGATGGACACCGAGTTGGACATCGCCAAATTCTTCGGCGGCTCGGCTCCGCCCACACACATCCTCATCGCCACGCCCGAGGGCAAGACGCTGCTCGACATGCAGGGATGGTCGATGTCCCTGCCGAACCACAAGGACGGCAACGCGGGGATCCTGGCGGACCGGCGTCCCTCCGATCCCGAGTTCTACCAGGTGGGAGCCGTTTTCGCTTCGCCCGCCGACGAGCACTACTACGGCCTGGGCCAGAATCACGAGGGCTTTCTCGATCATCGCGGCCACACCGTGCGGTGCTGGCACGACTATACCGCCACCGGCGGTCCCAGCATGGGCATTCCCTTCCTGGTCACTAACCGCGGCTACGGCATGATCTGGGACAACCCGTCCAGGACCACCATCGAGCCCGGCTTCAACGAGCAGACGCGGTGGTCTTCCGAAGTCGGCGATCGCGTGTCCTTCTTCGTGATCGCCGGCAACACTACCGACGAGATCTACGCCGGCTACCGCCTGCTGACCGGCGCCACGCCCATGCTGCCCAAGGCCGCCTACGGCTACATCCAATGCAAGCAGCGCTACCGTTCGCAGGACGAAGTCCTGGCCGTGGCCAAGGGATACCGCGATCGCCACCTGCCGGCCGACGTGATGGTGGTGGACTGGTTCTATTACACGAAAATGGGCCAGCTCGATTTCGATCCCACCATGTGGCCCGACCCTGCCGCCATGAACCGCCAGCTTCACGACATGGGTTTCGAAACCATGATCAGCGTCTGGCCGCGCTTCACCAAGGGCTCCCGCTACTACGACCTGCTGCTCGAGAAGGGCTGGTTCGAGCATCTGGCGGACGGCCGGCCCACCGACGGCCTGCCCTACGACCGCGCCGGCTCCGACATCGACACCACCAACCCGCAAGCGGCGCGCTGGTATTGGGACACCATCCGCGACAACATCCTCAGCAAAGGGTTCGACGCTATCTGGGCCGACGAGACCGAGCCCGACCTGCCTCCCAACGGCAGCTATTTCCACATCGGACCGGGCACGCAATACTACAACACCTACCCGCTGTTCCACACCGCCGCGCTCTACGACGGCTTCCGTCGCGACGTGAAGTACCGCGCGTTGATCCTCTCCCGCGACGCCTATCTCGGTGCGCAGCGCAACGGCGCCTTCTTCTGGTCCTCCGACATTTACCCGACCTGGGACACGCTGAAGCGCCAGATTCCCACGGGGCTCGACTTCACCGCCTCCGGCTTCGCCTACTGGAGCAACGACACCGGCGGATGGCAGTATCTGCCCGCCGAGCACCATCCCGCGCACCCGCCGCTGCTTGACCCCTCGGATGCGCGCGACAACGTCGGCGGCTATGACGACTACCCCGAGCTCTACACCCGCTGGTTCGAGTACGCCGCTTTTCTGCCCATCTTCCGCACGCACGGCAGCCGCCTGACCAACGAGGTGTGGTCTTACGGTAAGGCGGCCGAGCCGATCCTGGAGAAGTATCTGAAGCTGCGCTACGAGCTGATGCCGTACATCTACGCGCTCGGCTACCGCACTCACGAAACCGGGGCTCCGTACATGCGCGCGCTCTTCATGGATTTCCCCGGCGATCCGAACGTTGCCGACATCGCGGACGAATATATGTTCGGCCCGGCGTTCCTCGTCGCCCCCGTTACCGAGCAGGGCGCCACCAGCCGCATGGTCTACCTGCCGGCCGGCACTGACTGGTTCAACTACTGGACCAACCAAACCTTCCACGGCGGCCAGACCATCAAGGTCGACGCCCCGATCGATGTCCTGCCGCTGTTCGTGCGCGCCGGCTCCATCGTGCCCCTGGGCGAGCCCGTCGAGAGCACGCACCAGTCGCAGAAGGTGGCCAAGCTGCGCGTCTACTCCGGAGCCGATGCCGACTTCACGCTCTACGACGACGACGGTGTAACCTACGACTACGAGAAAGGCGCCGCGAAGCTGACGCGCCTGCACTGGGACGACGCAGCCCGCAAGCTCTCACCCGAGTCCGAGAACGTCGAAGTAGTAGGCCGCTGAAGTTGGGTGGGGCAGGACTCCAGTCCTGCAGCGGGTCTCCAGACCCGCTCGTGCGGGAC
>DATNLV010000444.1:0-2228 GCA_035602665.1 Bryobacteraceae bacterium
AGGCGGGGTCGAGGTCGCCGAACTCCTCCGGCCGCTGCGGACCGAACAGCACGCGCAACCCCAGTGGGAGGCTGCACAGGCTGGCGCCGAGGGCGTTGAGCAATCTCAAATTGGCGGCGGGTGCGTGCTTAAGCTGGTAGGAGAACATGCCGCCGCACGGCTGTAGTTCGATAGCGATGGTGCTGCGGTTCTGCTTGGCCAGAGCGGCGGCGACGTTCAGGGCCACCGTCGTGGTTCCGGCTCCTCCCTTGACCCCGCTGAAGCCCAAAACCACGGAGCGCGCGGCGGCCTCATCCTCGCGTGTCTTTGACTGGTGCCGCTCGACTGCCAGGCGCAGGCGGCGAATCAGCGCCGGGCCGGTGACGTCTCCCTTGACGAGGTGTTCCTCGGCGCCTTCACGCAGGGCGGCGAAGGCCAACTCTTCGTCCTCCGACGCCGTCCAGACGATCAGGGCCGCGTTGCCGCGGTGCGGCAGCAGCCGGGTCACGGTTTGGAGACCGCTGCTGTCGGGAAGGTTCAGATCGAGTAGGATCGCATCGAAGGGAGATGCGCCCAGGCGGCCCAGGGCCTTCTCCATGGTGTCCACCCACTCGAGCTTGACTGTAGGGGCGGGCGCTTCGGCCACCGCGAGCATCCGCTTAACGAGTTGTGCGTATTCCGGTTGGTCCTCAATCAGAAGGAGTTTCAGCGTGTCGGGCACAGCCGCCTCCCGGAACGCCGCCGCAGACCCCGGCGAGCCAGTCTGGCGGCCTCGCCCCTCGAAGACGATGATAGCAGGCACGTGCCTGTGACGCTCCAGCGCGCCCAGGAACAGTCGAACAGGGATGTCTGGAGCCCTGGAAAGCCCCCCCCCCGGCGAAGCCCTCTAACCTCAGCGTCGACCTGACTATCGCCCGGGAGCGGGCCCGGTGGAATCGCGGAGAATGAACTCGGGATCGATGCCGATTTCCTGGTCCAGCACGGATGGTCCGCCGCCGAGGGAGTGTAGCCGGAAGGCTCGGGGACCCACCACCGGGAATCCAGGCATCTGGCCCCGGCTGCGCCGCCCGTCGGCGCTGGTTCGGTAGCAGAACGGTGCTCGGCGGCAAGGGTTCGCTTCGCCGCTGAAGCCCCGCCCTAAGGTTTTCACCCTAGCCAGCCGATCTACTGAGCATGCGCGCCCGATGGCTCTTGGCTCTCCTATTTGCGGTCCTGCCGTTCCTGCAGACGTCCGCTCAGATTCCCGCTCCGCTCTTCCTCTCAGCCACTGGTCCGCACCAGCGCTGCAACTTCTGCGCGAGGGATGCCAACGGACGCATACTATCGCACGGGACGATGCAACTGTCGCGACAGGCCGAAGCAGAGGCCAGAATGCCACGTACGGGATCTCACCGCTTCACGCGAACACCAGCCTTCCACACAGCGACGATATCCCTCGTGGCCGCGATGTCCTTCGTCGGATCGCCTTCGACGAGCACAAGGTCGGCACGCATGCCCGGGAGAATCCGTCCGCGATCGTCAAGGTGAAAACAATGAGCGGTCGTCGAGGTCGCACCGGCCAGCGCCTGCACCGGCGCTAATCCGTCACGCACCAGGAGAGCCATTTCACCGTGCACGGACGCACCATACGTTCCGCCGGTAACAGGCGCATCGGTTCCAACGAGAATTGGAACCTTCGCTTGTATAAGCTGCCGAATGCCAGCATCAGTACCCATGCAGAAGTGGTTCTTCATGGCGTCCGGCTTAGGCATTTCCATGCCTCGCCGCCATTCCTCTTCGATAAAAGGACCGAGACGTGGGTCGGCTAGAATGGCAGCGCCGTCGGGCCGTCCGCAGTCGGGATAGATTGCGGTGAGCGTCGCAATGACGAAGACGTGGTGGCTGGCGGAGAGACTTCCGAAATCCGGGCCAATTGTGTCCCCGACGAACATGGGGCCAGACCATCCGCTCCAGCGAGGATAGCGTCGCGCGCCTGCTGCTCAGAGAGAACATGGACAATCGCGAGCTTCCCACGCGCGTGAGCGGCCTCAACCAGCGCCCGCATTGTAGCGTTGTCTAACATCGGAACGCGCTTGCTAGTCCATGTCCAGGTACTTCCGTCGTCGTGAATGATCTTGATGTAATCCGAGCCTTCGGCAATTCGCGCATCCACGAACGCCTGGGCCTGATTGGGACTGGTGATCGTCGGTATGGGCGGGCCGCCCATTTGGGTGGGATGGCCGCCCGGAACGGTCGCGCCGACGCAGGCT
>DATNLV010000449.1:0-5726 GCA_035602665.1 Bryobacteraceae bacterium
ATCCCGATGGTCTCCTCGCTCAGGCGCTCGGAAAGGCGTGTGGTGTCGAGCGACCGGGCGATTCGTTGGTCATCCCGATCCGTCGCCAGCGCGCAGGTGAGCGTCGACACCAGATCGCTCAGGGCGACCGGCGGCTCGGCGGCAGGGGCGGCCAGGGCCAGGAGCAGCGGCCAAAGGAGCGCACGCACGTTGTCGATTATAGTCCCGCCGGCGGGCAGCTAGCGCTCGTCAAACTTGACGGTGGATTCGCTCTGGAACTTGCGATAGTCCCGGTATTCGATTTCCTCGCGCGTTTCCCCGGTCGGCGCGCGCTGATAGGCCAAGGCCCTCAACGGCAGGACGAAGCTCGCGCCGCCGACGGCGACCTCGCCATAATCCAGCAGGTCGGCCGCGGCTCTGATAACGAAATTGGAAGGCAGGCCGACACCGTTCAGAACCAGCCGGCCGATGACGCCGGTCCGCGGATCGACATAGACAAAGCCGCCGTGGGCGACGGTGACGGGCTGCGACGCGGCGGTGCGCAGCGAATAGCGCGAATGCCGCGCGTCGACGGCGTAGCGGAAGACCGCCATGCGCCGGCCGCCATGCACCTCCCAGCGGTCCCAGACGAATGCGGCTTCGCGGCTAGGGTCCAGGATCTCGGTCATGAGTCCGCCGAATTCGCCCCACGACAGGTCGCGCCCAAGCTGTTCGAGAGTCCCGTGAAACGGCTTGCCGTCGCGGAATGCAACGCGGTAATAGTCGCGGCCCCCCACGTAGCCGGCCTGGTCGGAATACGAACCGGCGGCGTGCCATCGGCCGTCGGCCAGCGAAATCGGCCATCCTCCTCCTTGCCAGTCTTCCCGGCGATACCCTCGGAATTGCAGCACCGTCCGGGTGCAGACGAAATCGGGTAGGCCGGCCAGGTAGGCGCCGGTCCAACCGCGCATGGCGTCGAGGATCTTCGCCCGCTCTGTGGCAGAGGGGGCTGGGGTCGTGGAGATTGGATCCTGCGAAGGCGCCGGCTCCGCGGCGGACTGCTTGCGAAGCGCCTCCAGCGCGCGGATGGTGTTGGGTCCGGCGCCCCTCTGTCTGAGAAGCCCGACCGTCTCCCCTCTGAGGCGCTCCGAGAGGCGCACGTTCCCGATCACGCGGGCGGTCCGCTGGTCATCCGGGTCCGTCGCCAGCGCACCGGTGAGCGTCGACACCAGGTCGCTCACGGTCACCGGCGGCTCGGCCGCAGGCGCGGACAGCGCGACGAGTAGCGTCCAAGAGAGCATCCTCACGTGTCGATTATATTCCCGACAGTGCGGGCGCGCCGCGCTACCGCTCATCGAACTTGACGGTGGATTCACCCTGGAACCGGGGAGGGGTTGGATGTATGATCGACACCGGGCCAGGATGGCAAAATGGAAACCCTCGGTGGAATGAATGAGTGCTGAGAGGCTGTTGTTGCTGGCGGCTTTTGCCATGGGAGCGAGCGCCCACGCCCAAGACCTTCTGACCTCGAGCAGTTGCTCCGGAATTCAGGCGCTGCTGTCGGATGTCGGAGGGAAGCAGACCCTCGAAGGCCGTGCGGAGTTGAGTCACGCGCGGCTCAATTACGCATTCCGTTTTCAAGCTGGGTACTCGATCGACATACCGCTCAGGCAGTTCGCCGGCAAGGGCAATATGGTTCGTGTGATTGCACGCGTCGCACTGAGCGGCGGATCCCGGCCGCCGGTCTGCTTGTTCCAGTCAGGGGCGTTGCCAGAGATTCCTGGAGGCGACAAGCCTGACCTTCCGATCAAGGGCGGATTCTTTCTCGGGGAAGGCAATTACCGGGTCGATCTGGCCGTATTCGATCAGGCGGGGCGTTTGTACCAGGCCCGCTTCAATCTCGAGGCCGCCCTGAAGGGCCGGGAGCGCAAGGTGCGGCTGGCGCTCGCGCCGGGAGAGGTTCAGCCCATCGACAGTCTGCGGTGGAACCCGCATCGCGAACCGGCAGGACGGGAGCGGCGGCTGACCATTCTGTTCCACGCCGCCAGCCTCTACGGGGCACCCACGCTGCCGAGCCTTTACGATCCAGCGCTGCTGCTTAGTTCGCTCTCAACGGTTCTCTCGGATGGCGCGTTCGACCAGGTACGTCTGATCGCTTTCAACCTGGATCAGGAGCAGGAACTGTTCCGGCAGGATCGCTTGGACGTGGATGGCTTTCGCAAGCTGTCCGAGAGGCTCCTTTCGCTGAAGCTCTCATCCGTGCCCATGACCGTGCTCGCTCCAGGCGAGGCGCGCCATGCATTGATCGATTCGCTGCTGCGAGCGGAGATGTCCTCCGAAAAGCCCCCGGACGCAATTCTCTTCCTAGGTCCGTATGCGGACGACGAATCGAAGTGGAGCAGTGTTCCCTGTGAATCCGGTCATGCCAGCCCGGCGATTTTCTACTTTCAGCACCGGATCGACCGCGCGATTGGGCGCCGCCTCAGCGATGATTATGCTGGAAGGGCAGAAAGAACGATGGGCGTGCGTCCCATCGAGCTTCCGGACACCATTGAGCGGCTGGTGCACGCCTGTTCCGGCGAGGTTTACCGAATCCACGACCCCGCAGAACTGGCCTCCGCGATCGCCAAACTCAACTCAAAGGCGGCGCATGTTCAGTGAGCGGCCGACCCCCTACCAGAGCTTGCAGCGCTGCTCCGCCGGCCGCACCATGGCGTCGCCGAGCTTGCAGCCGAACGCCTTCTGGAATTCGGGCATATTCGCGAGCGTCGCGTTGCAGCGGTATTTCGGCAGCGGGTGCGGGTTCGTGTCCAGTTGCAGCCGCGCCGCTTCGGGACGGAACTGGGTCGCCCAGATGCGCGCGAAAGCGAGGAAGAAGCGCTGATCGCCGGTGAAGCCGTCGATCACGGGCGCCTCCTTGCCTTCGAGCGAGCGATGGTAGGCGCGGTAGGCCAGCGTGAGCCCGCCCAGATCGCCCATCGCCTCGCCCAGCACCAGTCGGCCCTTGTGGTGCAGCCCGCCGCCCACATCGATGCTGTCGAACTGATCGGAGACGCAGGTGGCGCGCGCATCGAACTTCTTGCGGTCGTCGGGCGTCCACCAGGGCGTCAGGTTGCCCGCGGCGTCGAACTTCGAGCCCTGGTCGTCGAAGCCGTGTCCCATCTCGTGCCCGATCACGGCCCCGATGGCGCCATAGTTCACCGCGTCGTCCGCGCCCGCGCTGAAGAAGGGGAACTGCAGAATGCCGGCCGGGAAAACGATCTCATTGCGCCCGGAATTGTAGTACGCGTTGACCGTGGGCGGCGTCAGGCCCCAGTCGTTGCGGTCGAGCGGCTTGCCGATTTTGGACAGGCGATAGAGATAATTGGCGAGCCCCGCGACCTGCGCGTTCTCGAAGAACGACTTGCGGCTGATGCCGACCGTGGAGTAGTCGCGCCACCGGTCCGGGTAGCCGATCTTGGAGTAGAACGCCTCGAGCTTGGCGGCGGCGTTCTTGCGCGTTTCGGGATCGAGCCACTCGGCTTTCTCGAGCGAATCGCCAAGCGTGGCGCGCAGGTTGTGCACCAGTTCCTGCATCCGCCGCTTGCTCGCGGGCGGGAAGTATTTCTCCACGAAGATCTGGCCGAGCGCATCGCCCAAGTCACCGTCAACCTCGTTGGCGCAGGTCTCCCAGCGCGGTTCCTGTTCCTTCACGCCGGTCAGCACGGTCTTCCGGAAGTAGAAATCTTCGTCGCGAAACGGCTTGGCAAGATCGGAGGCGGCGTCGTTGAACAGGCGCCAGCGCAGCCAGGTCTTCCAGTCCGCCAGGGGCACGGTGTCCAGTTGCTGGCCGACCGCTTTGACGAACTCGGGTTCGGCCACATTCACCGGCGTGGAATCCGGAAGACCGAACTCGCCGAGCAGCATCTTCCAGTCGTACCCGGGGGCCAATTCGGTGACGCCGGCCAGGTCCAGGCGGTGATAGGTGGCGTAGGGATCGCGGCGCTGGATGCGCGTCATGGTGGCCTTTGCCAGCACCGTCTCGAAGGACATCACGGTGCGCGCCTCGGCGGCCGCGGTCTCGGGCGCGTCCCCGGCCAGCCCGAGCGTTTTGGCGACATGCTTCACGAACTCTTCGCGGATGTTCTTGTTGCGCTCGTCGTCCGTGAAGTAATAGTCGCGGTCCGGCAGTGAGAGGCCGCTGGCGAATACGCCGGCGATGGTCTCCTTGGAGTTCTTATAGTCCTGCGTCGCGAAAAGGACCAGCGGGCCGATGCGGCCCACGCGATGCAAGGCGTTGAGCGCGGCTTTGAGGTCCGCGGCCGTCTGGATGGCGGCCACCCGGTCCAGTTCGGGCTGGAGCGGCCGGAAGCCGGCCGCATCGATGGCATCAGTGGCCAGGCAGCTTGCGTATAGGTCGCCGATCTTCTGCTCGTTGCTGCCGGGGGCGGCCGAGGTGTTCTGAGCGGCGGCATCGAGAATGATGCGCAGCCGCTCGCGGTTCTGCTGGGCCAGCATCGGGAAGGCGCCCCAGGACGGAAAACGGGCGGGGATCGGATTTTTGTCGATCCAGCCGCCGTCGGCGTAACGCCAGAAATCCTCGCACGGCTTGCAGGTGGGATCGAGATACGAGCGGTCGATCTCACCCGTGGGCGCCTGCTGGGTAGCGGCCAGGCCGCCAAACAAAACGAGAGTGGCAAATCCTTTAAGAACGCGCATGGGATCTCCTCGACAAACCTCCATTAGACCGCAGCGGGACGCCCAGCACCGAACCGCGCGGGTAAGCAAGCGGACTCCGGGCTACACCAGCCGCGCTCGCACCTTGTCGCTGAGCACCTTGCCGTCGGCGCGCTTGCCAGCCAGGGCCGCCTGCACCGCCTTCATCACCACGCCCATCTGCTTGGCCGAGGTGACACCGGTCTCGGCCAGCGCCGTAACGATTGCGGCCTCGATGTCCTCTTCGCTGGCCATGGCCGGCATGTAGGATTCGATGAGGAGCAGTTCGGCCTCTTCCTTCTCGGCCTGCTCGGGCCGCCCTCCCTTGCGGAACATCTCGGCGGCTTCGCGGCGCTGCTTGATCAGCGTGTTCAGCACCTGCTGCTCGGTCCGCTCGTCGAGCGGCTTCATGGAATCGATTTCGGTCTTCTTGAGCGCGGTCTTGATCATGCGGAGCGCGCTCAAGCGGTCTTCAGCCCGGGCCTTCATGGCCTCGGTCATGTCTTTTTGAACCCGGTCGAGTAGAGCCATCCTTTTGTTATTCTATATGGACCGGGACACTGAGCCGGTGGTCTTTTTAGGAGTGCACGCACAATGAACATCCTCATCGCAGAACCGATGGCCGCGGCGGGAATCGAGCTCCTGCGGTCCCAGCCCGGTTGGAATATCGTCGTGTCCAACCCAAAGGAATATCTCAATTGCCTGCCGGAGGCCGACGCCCTGGTCGTACGGAGCGCGGTCAAGGTCACCAAGGAAGTGCTCGAAAAGGCGCCGAAGCTGCGCGCCATCGGGCGAGCGGGCGTGGGCGTGGACAATGTGGATCTCAACGCCGCCACCGCGGCCGGCGTCCTGGTGATGAACACGCCCGGCGGCAACGCGGCATCGGTGGCCGAGCACACCATCGCGCTGATGCTGGCGATGGCCCGCGCGATCCCCCAGGCCAGCGCCTCCACCAAGGCCGGCAAATGGGAGAAGAAGAAGTTCCTGGGCAACGAAATCCGCGGGAAGACGCTGGGCGTGATCGGCCTGGGGAGCATCGGCCGCGAGGTGGTGAAGCGCGCGCGCGCCTTCGA
>DATNLV010000464.1:0-7565 GCA_035602665.1 Bryobacteraceae bacterium
TCGGCCGCCCAAATAGCGAGCTGGGCGTATGACACCGACGCCTCGCCCGCCTGCGCCGAGGATGCGAACCGGTCGAGCCGCGCGACTGCCTCCCGGTGGCGCCCGGTCAGGTATTCCCACTGCGCCTGGCGGTACTCCACCAGCGCATCGCCGGCAGTCTTGCGGGCCTGGAGGAAGTCGGCGAAGGCGCCGTCGGCTCCCTTTAGATCCCCCTGCATGAGCCGGGACCAGGCCAGCTTGTACAACTCCGCGCCGCCTTCGAACGACGGGTCTTTGGCATAAGCCGCGCGATAGGCCCGCTCCGCGTCGTCGAACCGGCCGAACCAGTAGTTAACATCGCCCAGCGAGTCGCTGGGGTTGGCTTCCTCCGGCCGCAGGCTGCGGTAGCGCTCCAACGCTTCGACGGCGCCGTCGAGATCTCCCGCCCAGGCGCGCAGGTAGCCGAGCTGGTTGAGGAGGAGGACGTTGGCAGGGTCGCGCTCGAACGCTTTCTGGTACGACGCCGCGGCATCCCGGTAGGAGTGGTCGGCCGCGTCCAGATCGCTCAGCGTGCTGTAGACGGAAGCGTCCGACGGATCGGCGCCTATGAGAGCGACCAGAGCCCGCCGCTCTCCCGCACGGTCGCCCGCGATGGTAGCGGCGGCGAGATCGAGCTCGACCCGCTCCAGGGTCTGAAAGCCCGCGGACCTCTGCCGTGCGGCCGCCAGTAGCTGGGCGGCTCGGGTGCCATCGCCCCGCGCCAGGAGCGATTGCACCCAGCCCAGATAGGCGGCGCCAAATCCCGGGTCGGCGCCCACGGCGCTGTCGAAACCGGCGTCGGCCTCCGCCGGGGCATTGGACTCTATGGCAGCGATGTAGGCCGTGAAAGCCGCCGAGTTTCCGGTGGGCAGACGGCGGGCGCCTGGCTCGATGGCGCGCGCGATGGTTTGCGCCAGAGGTAGCATATCTCCGGCGGGGCCGCTGGCGTGGATGGTCCCCAGGTTGCGCACGCTCGCCGCATCCTCAAGCACGGCGTCGACGTGCAAACGGCCGCCTGCCAGAGAGAAGCGGCCCTCGAGCACCTCGGACGCGCCCACGGCTGGCGCCTCGCGTAAAGAACGAATCGAAACTGGTTCGACGTGAGGGGCGCCGGCAAGCTGAAGACGGACCGCTTCGGCGATGCCGCGGCTCATCCAATCCCGATCGGGGGTGGCCAGGTTTTCAAACGGCAGGATTGCTACTCTCTGAGTGCCCCGGTCCCCGCGGGAGCACGAGACCACAAGGACCGAGGCAATCAGCGCAAGCCCTAGTGCCTCACAACGCACGAGGTTCTTGCGCCATCAAGGCCTTGAAATCAGCGTTGTCTTTCAGCACCGTGAATTCAGGCTCCTCGATGAACTTGTTGCGCTCCTTGAATCCTTCTTCGAGCGACTTGCGGATGTACTGCACGGCCAGATCGATCATTCCCGCCTGGGCGTAGGTCTTGGCCAGGTAGTAGTGGAATCGCGCCCGTTCGTTGATCGAGCTCTCCTGCAGCAGAATGCCGTAAGAGTCGTGGTGTTCGAACACGTCGGGATCGAGTTTCACGGCCTGCTGGTAGGCCTGAAACGCTTCCTTGTATTCCTTCTTGGCGAAGTGCGCCGTGCCGATGTTGCTGTAGACGGACGCGGAAGTCGGGCTTAGCTTGATGGCTTTCTCGTACTGATGCAGGGCGTGGCTGTAACGCTTCTGGGCGTAAAAAACCGTGCCCAGGTTATTCACGGCCTCGAAGTACTTGGGGTCCCGCTTGATGGCGCGCTCGTAATAGCGCTGGGCGGCCCTGAGATCGAGCGTCTGGTGGTAGGCGATCCCGATCTTGTTCAGAGTGACGGCGCCTTCCGGCGCCTCGCGGTACTGGTCGATGGCTTCGCGGAACATCTTGCGGGCCATGAAGATGTCACCCCGCTCTTCCGGAGTGAGCGACGGCTTGGCCGCCGGGGCGGTTGGCGCATTTACGGCCGAACCAGGTTCGAGAACCTGTGACCTTTCCGATTGGGGTTCAAGAGCGATAGCGAGAACCGGAACAAGGGCGATGAGAAGGAATCTGTATAACATAACTTACCTCCTGCTACTTGCAGCATTAAAGTCGGTAACCGACACATCTGACGCAAGCAGCCCGTTCGCGGGTACAACCTACAGACATTTAAGCACAGGTCGCCCCGGACGGAACGGCAAAAAACAGGGCCACATTTGGGGTGACTCCGCTCCCTGGCGGTCGAGGCTCGGTTCGGGGAGTCGTTCGCCCTATTTGCCGAACGCTCCCAGGATCCGGCGGAAGAGGCCCTTCTTCTCCTCCGGCTTCTTGGCCTCCGGTTGCACCGCCTGCGCGGAGGCCTGGGCAGGCGGAGGCGGAACCAGCTTGGCGCGCGAGCCGGGTGGAGGCTTTACCACCAGCCCTGCCGGTGGACCGCTCGTTCCATTGCCGGCCGTCGTAGCCGAGGGCGGCGGGGCCGTCTCCCAGGAAGCCACACGGGTGCCACCGGCGCCGCCGTGCAACTGGCAGCTCTCTACCGGCTGGGTGCCCGACAGAAAGACCTCCGCGACCGGCGAAGGACAGGAGGGCGTGGCCAGTTGTCCGGTCTGGGAGTCCACCTCCACGGTTACGATGCCGTCGGGCGCCTGGAAGTCATGGACGTTGCGGTACTCGCGGTACTGGTGAGCGCGCTTCATGAACTCCACCCAGACCGGCAGCGCCGAGTGCGCGCCCTCCAGATTGAGCTGTTCGTTGTCGTCGAACCCGACCCATACCACGCAGATCAGCCGCGACGTGAAGCCGGCGAACCAGCCGTCATGCGAAGTCCCGGTCTTTCCCGCGGCGGGCAGGTTGAATCCGCGCGCGCGGACCTGGGCGCCGGTGCCGCTGCGGAGCACCTCTTCCATCAGACTCTCCATCATGTACGCCACGCGGGGATCGAGCACCTCGCGCTTGTCCGGGGTGGCCGAGAAGAGCACGTTGCCCTGGCGGTCGCGGATCAGGCTCACCCAGTTCGGCTTCACGTAGGTGCCCTGGTCCACAAAGATGGTGTACGCTCCGGCCACCTCGATGGGAGTCACCTCGTAGGCGCCCAGCGCGATGGCCGGCGTGGCCTGAATATTGATGTTCATGCCGGCTTTTTTCGCCAGCGTCTCCACCGCATCGAATCCGATCATTTCGGCCAGCTTGACGGCCGGCACATTGAGCGATTTCGCCAGCGCGGTTCGTAGGGTGACCTCGCCGTAATACTTCTGCTCGAAGTTCTCCGGCGAGTAGGCTTTGTTGTCGAACCAGAAAGTAGTCGGTTCGTCGAGCAGCCTGGTCACCGGGGTGATGACCTGCGAACCGCCGGCCAGCGCCGTGCTCAACGCAGCGGCATAGACGAAAGGCTTGAAAGACGAGCCGGGCTGGCGTTTGGCCAGCGCGCGGTTCAACTGGCTGGCGCCGTAGTCGCGGCCGCCGACCAAAGCTTTGACGGCGCCGGTCTCGGGATCGAGCACCACCATCGCGCATTGCGCCTGGGGCGGTTTCTCGCCCTTCGGCCAGCGGCGGTGGCTCAGGCGCTGATCCACCTCCTGCATCCCGATGCGCACCGCGTCCGCGGCGGCGCGTTGCAGGTTGAGATCCAGGGTGGTGTACACGCGGTAGGTGCTGTTGGTGAAATCGTAGTCGCCGAACTCGCTCTGCAATTCATCGTTGACCAGGTCGACGAAGTACGGGGCCTCGGTCGATTCCATCTCAGCCGGGGTCAGCTTGAGCGGCTGCGCGCTGGCGGCCTGATACTCGGCTTCGGTGATGTAGCCGTTGTCGCGCATCAGCAGCAGCACGACGTTCCGGCGCTCCCGCGCGCGGTCCGGATGGCGATACGGGTTGCGGAAGCTGGGCTGCTGGATCAGCCCGGCCAGCGTCGCCGCCTCGGCCAGCGTCAACTGGCTGATGTCCTTGCCGAAGTAAGCGCGCGCCGCCTCGCCGAATCCGTGGATCGCGAAGCTGCCGCGGCGTCCCAGGGGAACCTGGTTGGCATAGAACTCGAAGATTTCCTGCTTGGAGAGCTTCTGTTCGAGCTGCAGGGTGATCATCACCTCGGCGGCCTTGCGGCTCAGGGTCTTCTCCTGGTTGAGCCAGAACATGCGCGCCAACTGCATGCTCAGGGTCGAAGCGCCTTCGGCCACTCGCCCTTCCCGCAAGTCCACGTACGCGGCCTTGATGACGCGCAGCGGATCGAAGCCGCTATGCAGGAAGAAGCGCTTGTCTTCGGCCGACACAACCGCGTGGACCAGCACTTCGGGGATGTCGGCGAACCTCACCAGCCGCCGCTTTTCCCGGTTCCGGTCGGAGAGATTCGTGATCAGCTCCGGCTCGAGCAGGTACTGGACGCGCTCGGTATTGTCCCGAAGGGAAATGATCTGCGAGACATGGCCGCTGGAGAATTTGATGACGCCGGCCTCGTCGTCAAAGTAGGAGTCCGGCCCGGGGAAGATCTCGATGCCTCCGTCCGCACGCCGGTGATACCAGCCCATCCGGTTGCCGCTGGTTTCCCCGTAGTCGCTGCGGTGGAGCTGGGTGATGATTTCCTGAGGGCCGATTTCGTCCCCCATCGAGACCACCCGGGGCGAGGCAAACACCATGGAGGTGGCCTGGAAAGGACCTTGCCGCAGCTTGCGATCGATCAGACGCGAATAGCGGACGTAATAGAAGGTGAACGAGATCAGTAGGACCAGCGCGAGGCCGGCACAGACGCCAATGGCAATTCGCCCCGCCGGGCTGACCAGCATGTGAGCCCAACGGGCTCTTCGCGGGATCTGTATCCGAACTGGCACCCGGAGACTATTCTCTCATGCGGTCGCCGCTCGTCGCAGGTTGGTGCGGTACGCGACGGCGGTCGATGGTCGATGGTGGATGGCCGATCGTGGCATTTCGCCATCGGCAGGCGAGCCCATGGCGCCGACGCACGTCCGCTCCCTTGCGGTCGCGGCTCGGTAACGAACGTTCGCTGGTCTCCCGCGCGCCTTACAGGATCATCTCGGGCCGCAGCCCTCGCAGGTCTTCGAGCATCAGATCCGGCTCGTACACCTTCAGCTTCTCGACGGGCAGCAGGCCCGTGGCAACCGAAATCGACCGCAGGCCGTTGGCGCGTGCCGCCAGGATGTCCGCCGGAGCGTCGCCGATCAGGCACACCGGCGTGGCGGGTCCGATCCAGCCCTCCTGGTGCGCGCGCCGCAGGGCCAGCCGCGCTAGGCCTGCCCGGTCGCGCGCCATCTCGCCGAAAGCTCCGAAGCGGAAATACCGGCGCAGGCCGGCCCGTTCCAGCTTCCACCAACCGATGCGAGTCAGGTTTCCGGTGACCAGGCCCATCAGGACGCCTCGGCGTTCGAGACCGCCCAGCAGCCGTCGTACGCCCGGGCAGGTCCGTCGCGTGAGCACCGGGCAGGTTCGGCGGTAGATCCTTTGCGCCGAGGCGACAATCGCCGGCATCGCTTCGCGGGCGACGCGGGCCGGTGCTCCCGCCTGCCGCAGCATCTCGCGGAGGATGTCGGGATCGAGCATGCCGTAGACCGGGATGCCGTCGGTCGTGGTGTCGTATCCCGTGACGCGCCGGACCGCTTCGATCAGCGCCTCGCGGTGGTGCGGTCCCGAGCGGCGCAGGAGCGTGCCGTCGATATCGAAGAGCGCCAGCGCCGGTGCTTGAGAGATGGCCATGGTCCCTTGCTTCCCGTCTCGGGAACGCCTATTTTACTATGCATGGAGCAGCCATTCCCGGGAGGCAAGGTGCTGCGGCTCGTGGTGGGGGACATCACGCGGGTCGCGGCCGACGCGATCGTGAACGCCGCCAACTCCGGTCTCGCCGGCGGCGGAGGCGTGGACGGCGCGATCCACCGCGCCGGCGGCCCTTCCATCATGCGAGAGCTCAACGGAATCCGCGCCAGGATCGGACGCTGCCCGGCCGGCGGAGCCGTCGCCACCACTGCGGGCGACCTGCCGGCTCGCTGGGTATTTCATGCCGTCGGCCCGATTTATGGCGGCCGCGGCGACGAGGCGGCGCTGCTCGCGGCCTGCTACCGCACCTGTCTCGAGATGGCCGAAGAGCGGGACCTGCGCAGCATCGCATTTCCTTCCATCAGCACCGGCGCGTACCGCTATCCGATGGCCGCAGCGGCCACGATCGCGTTGGACGTCGTCGCGAAACACCTCGAGCGCAGTGACACGAAGGTGCGTGAGGTGGTCTTCGTACTGTTTGACCGCGCTGCCTACGACACCTATGCGTCGCGTTGCAAGCGCTGACAGAGCCAGGCCGTCCCGGCCGCTCGGCCCGGTTGCTTCGAGAGCGCGCAACTTATACTATGGTCTTGCCCTTCCTGCGGGGTGGCGCTGACGGCCCAAGGCATGAAAGGGCTTACCCAATATCGGGTAGGAGGATAGGAATCTCATGAAACTGACTGGAGAAATCTGGTTCTTGACCGGCAGCCAGCACCTGTATGGCCCTGAGACTCTGAAGACAGTGGCGATTCACTCCCAGGAGATCGCCAAGGCTTTCAACGACTCGCCTGCCATCCCGGTGAAGGTGGTCTTCAAGCCGGTGCTCACGACGCCGGACGCCATCTCCGAGGTATGCCAGGAAGCCAATAACGCGGCCGACTGCATCGGGGTGATCACCTGGTGCCACACCTTCTCGCCGTCGAAGATGTGGATCAACGGCCTCAGGGGACTGCGCAAACCGATCGCGCATCTCCACACCCAGCACAACCGCGAGATTCCCTGGTCGAGCATCGACATGGACTTCATGAACCTCAATCAGGCCGCCCACGGCGACCGCGAGCACGGGTTCATCATGAGCCGCATGCGCATCAACCGGAAGGTTGTGGTGGGCTTCTGGCAGGAAGCCTCGGTCCAGGCGAAGCTCGGCGCCTGGGCTCGCGCCGCTGCTGCCTGGGCCGACTGGCAGGGCGCCCGTTTCGCGCGCTTCGGCGACAACATGCGCGAAGTGGCGGTGACCGAGGGCGACAAGGTGGCAGCGCAGATCGCGTTCGGCTTCTCGGTGAACGGATATGGCGTGGGCGAGCTGGTGGCTAGCATCGCGAAGGTGAAGAACGCCGCCATCGACAAGCTGGTCGAGGAGTACGCGGACATTTACGAGATGGCGGCGGATGTGCGCCCGGGCGGCGCCCACCACGAGAACGTGCGCGAGCAGGCGCGGATCGAGTTGGGGATGCGCTCCTTCCTCAAGGCCGGCGGCTTCAAGGGGTTCACCACCACCTTCGAGGACCTGCACGGCCTCGTGCAGTTGCCCGGCCTCGCCGTGCAGCGGCTGATGGCGGACGGCTACGGCTTCGGCGCGGAAGGCGACTGGAAGACCTCGGCGCTGGTCCGCGCAACGAAGGTGATGGGCGTCGGGCTGCCGGGTGGCGCCTCCTTTATGGAGGACTACACGTACCACCTTTCCAACAGCGGCAAGAAGGTTCTGGGGGCACACATGCTGGAGATCTGCCCCTCCATCGCCGACGGTAAGCCGTCTCTCCAGGCGCACCCGCTGGGCATCGGCGGTAAGGCCGACCCGGCTCGCCTGGTCTTCAAT
>DATNLV010000472.1:0-3695 GCA_035602665.1 Bryobacteraceae bacterium
CCACCGTCAGCTTCGAGGAAGAAGCCACGCAGCAGCAGGAAATGCTCGCCAGCGCCACCAGTAGTGACGAGGACTCCGGGCCGGTCAAGCGCCCGCCCGTGGTCACCATCATGGGCCACGTCGATCACGGCAAGACCTCGCTGCTCGACGCCATCCGCCTCAGCCGCGTGGCCGAGAACGAAGCCGGCGGCATCACCCAGCACATCGGCGCGTACCAGATCGAAACCAGCGGCCGCAAGATCACCTTCATCGATACGCCCGGCCACGAAGCGTTCACCCGTATGCGCGCCCGCGGCGCCAAGGTCACCGACGTGGTGGTCCTGGTGGTGGCGGCCGAAGACGGCGTCATGCCGCAGACCATCGAGGCGATCGATCACGCCCGCGCGGCTCAAGTCCCCATCATCGTCGCCATCAACAAGATCGACAAGCCCGACGCCCAGCCGGAGCGCGTCATGCAGCAGCTCTCCGACCGCGGCCTGGTGCCCGACAAGTGGGGCGGCGATACGGTCATGGTGCCGGTTTCCGCGCGCACCAAACAGAACCTCGATCTGCTGCTCGAAATGATCCTGCTGGTGTCCGACATGCAGGACCTGAAGGCGTATCCCGGCCGCCCCGCCGTGGCCAGCGTGCTCGAAGCCAAACTCGACCGCGGACGCGGCCCCGTGGCCACCGTGCTGGTGCGCAACGGAACGCTGCACGCCGGAGACTACTTCGTCTGCGGCTCGGTCTTCGGCAAGGTTCGCGCCATGTTCGACGACCGCGGCGAAGCTCTCAAGGACGCCGAGCCTTCCCGGCCCGCCGAGGTGATTGGCCTCGACTCGTTGCCCGATGTCGGCGACAGCCTGCAGGTGGTCACCGATACGGCCAAGGCCAAACAGATCGTGGTCTATCGCGAGTCCAAGGCTCGCGAGCAGGCCATGGCGAAGAACACCCGCATCACCCTCGACCAGTTGCATCGCCAGCTGAAGGAGGGCGAGGTCAAGGAGCTGCCGGTGATCCTCAAGGCGGACGTCGGCGGCAGCGCCGAAGTGATCGCCGAGGCTCTGCAGAAGCTCTCTACCGACAAGGTCAAGATTCAAGTCATCAGCAGCGGCGTCGGCGCCATCACGGAAACCGACGTGCTGCTGGCCTCGGCCTCGAACGCCGTGGTCATCGGCTTCAACGTCCGCCCCGACCGCAATGCCGTGGCGCTGGCGGAGCAGGAGAAGGTGGACATCCGCCTGCACACGATCATCTACGACCTCACCGACGAGATCAAACGCGCCATGAGCGGCATGCTCGATCCGGTGTTCAAGGAAGTCTACCGCGGACGCGCGGAAGTCCGCGAGATCTTCCGCATCAGCAAGGTCGGCACCGTGGCCGGTTGCCTGGTTGTCGATGGAACGGTTCCCCGCGACGCCAACATCCGGCTGCTTCGCGACAACGTCGTGGTGCTTACGGGCAAGCTGGCATCGCTGAAGCGCTTCAAGGACGACGCCAGCGAAGTTCGCTCGGGCCTGGAATGCGGGTTGGCGATCGAAAACTACAACGACCTCAAGCCGGGCGACATCGTCGAAGCGTTCGGCAGCGAGCGCATTGCGCCCGAGGTGTTTGCCTGATTCGGACATGCCGTCTATCGGTGTACTGACCCTCGAGATGCACATCGAGGACTCGCACTCGCTCAAGGACAAGCGTCACGTGATCCAGGGCCTCAAGGAGCGCCTGCGCCACAAGTTCAACGTGGCGGTGGCCGAAATCGACTGCCAGGATCTGTGGCAGCGGGGCGTGGTGGCCGCGGTGACGGTTTCGGGCGACCATGACTACGCGGCCGGGCTGCTCCAGTCTGTCGAGAAAGAAGCGGCGGCCATGCTCGGTGGCCAACTGGTCAGCGCCACCGTGGAGTGGGTGGAGTAGTGGGGCAGGACTCCAGTCCTGCGGCCGGTGTCCACACCGGCCTGAGTGGGGAGTAACAGATGGACACGCGACGTGCCGAGCGGCTCTCCGAGGCGTTGCGCGAGGAGCTGGCCGAGCTGATCGAATACGAGCTCCAGGATCCCCGCATGGCCGGGATCTCGGTCACCGAGGCCCGCCTGGTGCCCGACGGCCGCCACCTGATGGTGACCGTGGCCATCAAAGGCAATGCCGCCGAGCGCCAGCTCGCCGTCGAGGCCCTGGGACACGCCGCCAGCTACCTGCGCCGGGTGGTCGCCATCCGCTTGCGGCTCTTCAAAGCCCCCGAGCTTCACTTCCAGGCGGCTGACCCGGCCGGCGACCGCATCGGCGAGTTGCTGGACCGAATTCGCAAGAACCGCGAAAAAACCGAAAAAAAAGCGGCCAACGAGCCGTAAACGGCCTCGCTTCGTGCTACTTTTGTGAATGTTGCCCCCGATCGAGTGGGGTAGGCGGCCTCCCGCCGCTTGTGGAATCATAGACATCGCGGACCGGCGGCTGTCCCCATTGGGCCTCCGGCCCGACGTTCTCATATGCGAGGGCAAAGCGGAACAGCCATGCGTGTGGCTCCAATGAACAGCAGATTTCTAGATGCCTGCCGTCGCAGGCCTACCGACGTCCGCCCCGTGTGGTTCATGCGGCAGGCGGGCCGGTATCTCAAACAATACCGCGACATACGGTCCAAGCACGGCATCCTCGAGATTTGCCGGCGCCCGGACCTGGCGGCCGCCGTTACGCTGCAGCCCGTCGAGATCCTGGACGTGGACGCGGCGATCATCTTCGCCGACCTGCTCCTGCCGGTCGAGCCTATGGGACTCAAGCTCCGCTTCGCCGCGGGCGAGGGCCCCGTTATCGATAACCCGGTGCGGACCTCGGAGGACATCGACGCGCTCTCCATCTCCAACACGGACGACCTCGGCTATGTCGGAGAAGCCATCGTCCAGGTGGTGAAGGCGCTGGCCGGCAAGGTGCCGGTGCTGGGCTTCGTCGGGGCGCCGTTCACCATCGCCAGCTACATGATCGAAGGCGGGGCTTCCCGCACGTTCATGAAGACCAAGCAGATGATGTATTCGAACGAGACCCTGTGGCGCCGCCTGATGGGCAAGCTGGTGGACGTCCTGGGGCCGTTCGCGATTCTGCAGGTGGCCGCCGGCGCCCGCGCCATCCAGGTCTTCGATAGCTGGGTGGGCGCGCTCGGCCCGGACGACTACGTCCGCTTCGTGGCGCCGTATTCGCGTGCCCTGATCGAGCGCATCCGCTCGACCGGAGTGCCCGTGATCCACTTCGGCACCGGCGCCGGCGGGTTCTTCCGCGAGCTGCACGCGGCCGGC
The DNA here is from genome assembly GCA_035602665.1 of Bryobacteraceae bacterium. GTDB lineage: Bacteria > Acidobacteriota > Terriglobia > Bryobacterales > Bryobacteraceae > DASWZN01. The sequence continues at coordinate 3,261 of DATNLV010000472.1, forward strand.
GGCGACGTCCTGGGCGTCGATTGGCGCATCAATATCGACCAGGCATGGATCGACATCAGCTACCGCTCGGCGATTCAGGGCAATCTGGACCCGGCCGCGCTCTTCGCGCCCCTGCCGGAACTGAAGACCCGCATCCACGAGCTGCTCAAGCGCACCGGCACGCGCCCCGGCCATATTTTCAACCTGGGCCACGGCATCCTGCCCGAGACGCCTGTGGAGCACGTGCGAGCCGCGGTGCAGTTCGTCCGCGAGTTCAAACCGTAATGGGCGCCGGCCAGGTGCTCCTCCCAGCACCGAACCGCGCGCGTCAGCAAGCGGTCTTGCTGTCCCTTCGGGGGGCGGGCTTCAGCCCGCGCGGGGCTTCAGCCCTGCAGCCGCGGGCATCTCACAGAACTTCGGGCAGGGCTCAAGCCCTGCGCGGGCTGAAGCCCGCCC
>DATNLV010000485.1:0-2147 GCA_035602665.1 Bryobacteraceae bacterium
CGTACCGCGACCCGTTCCCGGGCGAGCCGAACGTGCCGCTTCCCGATCCGGCCGTGCAGATGCTGGAGCACAACGTGAAGAACGGCGAGGTGGTGGTCCCCGATGGCGCTTACTTTGCCATGGGCGACAACCGCGACAATTCCGCCGACAGCCGCTACTGGGGTTTCGTTCCGCGGGAGAACATCGTCGGCAAGCCGCTGCTGATCTGGTGGTCTTACGACGCACCCACGGAGCAGTTGGCGGACGGGAACATCATCGGCCTCTCGCACCTGGCCGACCTGGCCCGCCACTTCTTCAGCAAGACGCGCTGGAACCGGACCTGCCGGCTCGTGCGCGGCTATTCGCTGCGGTAGCTCCCGACCCGCCGCTTCCAGGGTCCGTTGTATGATATTGCGAGTCGACTATGTCCCTACGGAACCCTTTGTGGATACGTGTCCCGGCTGTGTGTATGGCGATGGGCTGGGCTGTGGCGGCGCCAGGCGGCGCGAGTATTTCGGGCACGATCGTCGACTTCACAGGCGCACCCGCGCCGCGGGCGAGCCTCACTCTGATCCACCAGCAGAGCGGGCTTCGCCTCGATGTCGAAGCCGGCCAGGACGGCAAGTACCGCGCCTCCGGTCTAACGCCGGGCCCCTACGCGGTCACTGCAACGTCCCATGAGGAGGACGCCACCGCACGCCTCAACGCCTTCGTGCATGAGAACGAGCCTCTCGAGTTGAACATCACGCTGCCCGCCGGAAGGCTGGCCCTCGACTCCGATGGATTACACGAGCTCCCTCTGGCTGCCCGTAGCTACGTGGACCTGGTCCGAACGGGCGCCGGCATCACTTCGGGACAGCAGGGCGGAAACATCGAGGGCTACGGACCCTATGGGTTCCGCGGCAATTCGAGTTTCAACGCCAACGGCCAGCGCGGCCAGCACAACGACTTCACCATCGACGGGATCGACAACAACGAGGCATGGACTCAAGGTGCGGTGCTGGAGCCTCCGATCGAAGCCATTGAGCGAGTCAGCCTGGCAGCGGGCTATCTCCCCGCCGAGTTGGGGCACAGCGCCGGGGGGGCCGTTGACATCCGGATCCGGCCGGGCGGGAGCCAGCTTCACGGATCCGCGTTCGAGTACCTCGGGAACTCCGCGCTCGACGCCCGCAACTTCTTCGATAAGGACGATAAGCCAGGGCACGTCCAGAACCAGTTTGGAGCCAGCCTCGGCGGCCCGGTGCGCGGCAGGGGTTGGTTCTTCTTCGCCGACGCCGACGTGCTGCGCCAGCGTCAGGGCTTGACAGTAACATCGACCGTGCCATCGGTGGCCCAGATGGCTGGCGACTTCGGGAGCGTGCCGGTCTACGATCCGCTCTCGATCCGCGAAACGAGCCCCGGTGTGTTCGTGCGCGAGCAGTTCGCGGGCAATCGCATCCCGGCTGCGCTTATTCCCGCGCAGGCGAGCAACCTGATCGGCCTCTACCCGGCTCCGAACCTGCCCGGCTCGGCGGACAACTACGTGTATACGCCGGATCTGGTGCGCCATAGCGACCGGTTCGACATTCGTTCGGACAAGACCGTGGGCTCGGGGAGTGCGCTGTCCGTACGCTTCAGTTACGGACGACTGGAGGGCCAATCGCCGTCCTCAATGCCGGGTCTTGACGCAAGCAACAGCACGCAATCCGCCGGCGGCGCCGGCATTAGCCAGACCACCTGGGGCGGCGGAGTCTCCCACACCTTCGTTGTGCGCCCCACCGTCACGAACGAGTTGCGGACCGGCATCACCAGCTTCGACCTCAACGCCTACCCGCTGGACCGCGCCGTCGACGCCTCCGCCGCTCTGGGCATACCCGGGCTGGGTTCCGGAGGCCTGCCCGACGTCATGCCCACCGGATACGCGCAGTTGGGCGCCGCGGAGGCTCTGCCCCTGGCCATCCGCACTACCAGCTACCAAGTCGAGGACAACTTACTCTGGACCAAGGGCCGTCATGCCTGGACGTTCGGGTTCCAGGCCATCCGCAGACAAGCCGACGGAACCGCCTCGGAATGGTCCAGCCGCGGGACGTTCTTTTTCACGCCCGACTACACCAGCCAGCCGGGAATCGATGACACCGGAAACTCCATCGCATCGCTGCTGCTCGGTTATCCGTCCGAGGTTCGCCGCG
>DATNLV010000506.1:0-7410 GCA_035602665.1 Bryobacteraceae bacterium
TTGGTGTAATACTCCGCCGCGCCCAGCAGGCCGACCGGGGGAATCAACGCCGCCAGGCTGGTGGCAATGGCCTCCAGTTCGGTCATCTTCAGCAGGAAGAGCAGCGCCGGCACGATGATGAGGCCGCCCCCGATGCCAAACATGCCGGCGAACACGCCCGCCACCAGTCCGATTGCCAATAGCGCCAGATAGGTCATTTGATGCCGAGGATAGCAGGAAGAGGTCGATGGCCGATAGCCGATGGCCGATGGTGTGCCCGCGCCGCTACTCGGCGTGCTCCATGAGGCGCTTGAGGAGCAGCTGGGCGGCTTTCTGGCCGGCGGACTTTTTGGAATCGCCGTCGGCCTGCGCGGCGAGGTCCGCTCCGATGGAGACTTCGACCGTGAATTTGCGTGCGTGTGGCGGGCCATCCTCCTGGACGACGGTGTAACGGGGCGAAGGCAGATTGAGGGAGCGCGCGACTTCCTGGAGAGCGCCCTTGAAATTGGTAAAGGGGGCGTCCTTGTTCTCTTCCAGTTCCTGCGCGGCGCCCAGGATGTGCCCCACCACGAACTGCCGCGCTTCGCCGATTCCGGCATCGAGGTAGATGGCCGCGATCAGGGCCTCGACGGCGTCCGCCAGCAGTCCCTTCTTGACCCGGCCGCCGCTCAACTCCTCGCCGCGGCCGAGCAGCAGATACTCGCCCAGTCCGATCTTCCGGGCGACTTCGTGCAAGTGCGAGGCGCTCACCAGATAGTTCTTGAGGATGGAGAGACGGCCCTCGCGGTAGGCGGGATAGCGGCAGACGAGCGATTCGCTGACCAGAAATCCGAGGATCGAATCGCCGAGGAATTCGAGTTGCTCGTTGTCCTGGATCGCGGGCTGGCTCCTCTCGTAGGCATGAGAGGTATGCGTGAGCGCGCGGACGAGGAGATCGCGGGTACCGAATGGGTGACCGATCGCGGCCTCGAGCGTCTCCAGATCCGCGCGCATGGGTTCGATGCCGATCAGGGCTTTGCCGCGGCTGGGGGCGCGGCCTGGGCGGCGGCCTTCAACTTGAGGGCGTTGGCCTTTTCGGCGTCGGCGGCGCGCTTAATCGCCGGATGGAGGTTGGGGGTCGCAAGCGCCTTGTCGAGAGCTGCGAGCGCCTCGTCGTACTTCCCGGCCTTGTCGAGGGCGTTGGCGAGGCGCACGTGGTAGGAGGGTTCGGCGCCCTTGGTTGCCTCAACGGCGAGCTTGAACTGCGCCGCCGCCTTCTCGTAGTCCTTGCGGTCGATCTGTTCCACGCCGAGCGCCGCGTATCCCTGACCGTTCATGGTAGCCTTGGCTTCCTCCCATGCCGCGTCGGTGAGGCCAGGGTTATTCGGCTTCGCCATGGTCTTCAGCGCATCGAGGGCGGCGTTGGCGTACTTGTCGACCTTGGCCAGTTGTTCCTCGCGGTCCAGGTCGTTCTCGCCGATCCTGGGGCCGATGACCTGGGCCAGGAGGAGCTCAACCTCCACCTTGGTGGTGTCGTCGGGGTCGGACTCGAGCGCCTGCTCGCCGGCGACAACCGTGTGGATATAGTCACCCTTCTGCTGGTAGCTTTGGGCCTCCCCAAGATAAGCGACGGCCTTGAAATCCGACTGGGGGAACTTCACGACGAAGTCCTCCGCGGCGGCGATCTGCGCGTCCGGCGAAGCAGCTGCGAACAACGCCTGGAGCGCCTGCGACTCCGCCTGCGATTTCGGGCCGCGCGCCCTGGGAGCCTGCCCGGCAATCGCGCCGCCGGCCAATACCAGCGCCAGGGCGCCCATGATCATTCCATTTCTCATCGATCACTCCTTTTTCTCTGCACTGTAGTGCGGCTGCTACTGATGGCGCCCGGAGGCCTTCTCAATCCCCTCCCGCGCAGCCTGTCGCGCCTTGTCGGACGCGCCTTCAACGGCAAGCGCGGCCTGATATCGCTGGATCGCCCGCTGGGACTCCCCTTGGGCGCTGGCGAGGCGCCCCAGGTACACGTCCGCCCATGCCTTGACCTGCGAGTCGGGCTCGAATTCGAGCGTCTTCGCAAACAGCTTCTCCGCCGTGTCGGGATCGTTCTCACGAAGCGCGACGCGCGCGAGTCCATAACATGCCTTCGCCTGGAGCTTCTTGTCCCCGGTGCCGTTCAGGACCTGGAGGTAGCCGGCTTTGGCGTCGGCCAGATCGGGCGGGTCGGCGAAATACAAACGCTCGGCGTCTTCGAGCGTCTTCTGGGGACCGACGGGCTCGACCGGATGCTCGGCCATCCTGATCTTCGGCGCGGGGCGCTCGGTGGCGAACTGAATGTTCTCCAAGCGCCGTTCTTCGCGCTTCAGGTCGATCGCCGCAATCAGGTTGGGAAAGAAAAAGCGGAAGGACTGCTCCTGGCTCTCATACTGGACCAGCGCATCCGCCCAGGCCGGCGTCATGATGAAACCCTGGCGCAGCGCCTCGGTGACGAGTCCCTGGCGGGCGGAGGATGGAGCCAGGCGCGCCTCCACGGCCTTGATGAGGCACTCATTGGCCAGCCTGGGGTAATCCTTCTTGTAGTAGTCCTCGAGGAAGGGCGCGGTCTGCGCGTAGTCGATCAGCCCCCGCTTCTTCTCGAGTTCGTCGGCGTGCCGCACCGGCAGCGGGTCGAGCATGAAATGCAGGTAGGCGTGACGAATGCTATCGACCTGCGAATCGGGAGAAGGCGTCACCAGGACGAAATAGTCGTTGCGGAAGCTGTGCGTCTGAACCTGGTTGGGCGCGGCGAGAAGTTCCACGTAGATCTGAAAGCGCGCACCGAGCTGCTCACTGTTCGAAGACCGCAGATAGGCATTCACGCGGGTCAGGGCGTCGGCAACGGGCCGATGGTAGCGGGCTATCGCTTCGTCGATAGCCGGCTGGGACTGGTGCCAGGCCCCTTCGATGTCCGCCTCCTGGTAGAACTTTGCCAGCAAGCCCTGCAGGCCGTCGAGCGCCTGTACGTCCGGGGCCAGGTCTTGTTGGCGATAACGCCAGCGAAACTCCGGGGGCTCGTCGACCGATAGCGCGAAGTCGGCGTACTGGCTGAGTTCGGCCACAGGATCGGTCTGACGGTGATCGAGATAGAAGCGCCGCAATTCGGTCAGGCTGGGCGGAGCCTTGGCAACGACCCAGCGCCGCACAGCGGCCCGGAGCGGCGAGTTAGATGGGGACTGGAGATCGGCGTCGTAGCCCACGGCGTTGATCGCCGCCATGACCGTGAACAGAGCCTCACTGGCGTCGAGCTGCCCCTGCGCGGCTGGCTTTGTGGGCTTCGCGGGCGGCGGCGCCTGACCGCGCGCGACGCCGCACGCGCTGCAAGTTGTCAGGATGAGAAGCGCGAGAAAGCAGCGAATCAAAAGCGTCCGCCTTGAGCCAACCTGGGCCGCGGCCCTGTCACAAATGGGCTTCCGGACCGCAGATCCCCGCTCGCGCAGGCCCGCGGCTCGGTATCACCATGCTCCAGTGTAGCCCAAAGCCCGTATACGAAAACAGCCGGGCGTTTCTGATATTCTGACGGTGACGGGGCCACGCCTTCGATGCAATACACCAGATACAGAGCCAGGACGTTCTACGCCAACAATTTCCCTCCTGGCGTGAAGTGGCTGATCATCGCCAACTGCGTGGTTTTCGTCCTCCAGCAAATCTTCGGTGATGCGGTCATCGTCCGGTTTGGGCTGGTTCCCGGGATGATCCGCTATGACGGAAAGATCTGGCAGTTGTTCACTTACATGTTCCTGCACGGGGGCATCTGGCACCTGGTCATCAACATGCTGATGCTGTGGATGTTCGGCAGGGACCTGGAGGTCGACTGGGGCATCCGGCGGTTTCTGAAATACTACTTCGTCTGCGGCGTAGGCGCGGGCCTGTGCGCGCTGGCGGCGGCGCTGGCGGTGGCTTCCGGGCCGGACGACCTGGTGATGAGGCAGCCTACGATCGGGGCCTCGGGCGCGATTTTCGGACTGCTGCTGGCATTCGGGGTGGTATATGCCGACCGCATCATCCTGATGATGCTGCTATTCCCGATGAAGGCCAAGTACGCGGTGATGATCTTCGGGGTGATCGAGTTCTACTACGTGTGGCAGCCGTCGCGCGGCGTGAGCAACGTGGCGCACCTGGGTGGGATGCTGTTCGGGTACCTGTTCCTGAAGGTGCGCTTCAAGGGCGGGGACCCGATCGGCCTGGTGCGAAACCGCTATCGGACTTGGCGCATGGAACGGGCGCGGAAGAGGTTCCAGGTGTATCTGCGCAAGCGGGGCCCGGGCGGGGACCGCTGGGTGAACTGAGCGCCACGGAGGCGGGCGTGGACGCCCGCTGCAGGACTGGAGTCCTGCCCCACCGGGCCAGGTAACGTCGAGAGGCCCCAGTGCGTCAGATTTGTGGTGAAGTTTATGGAGGGTGTCCGATGAGAATCTCCAGGACGATCGTCATTCCGTTGGCAGTATGTATGGCCGCCGGTTTCGCGACCCTGGCCGGGCAGGATCAGGGACCTCAGAAGGAAGGGAGCGAGACGGTCGCCCGGCCGCGCAACAGCACCACATCGACCGAGCCGGCCGAGGGGCCCAAGATTCCTTCCAAGTTCGAGAAGAAGGACCTGCCTCCCGAGGGCACGCCTAGCTTCAAGAGCAACGTCACGGCGGTCACGGTTGACGTAGCCGTGCTCGACAACAAGGGCCGGTTCATCCCCAACATCCCGCGCGGCAACTTCCGCATCCTCGAAGACGGGGTGCCGCAGCAGGTCACCAACTTCAGCATGGGCGAGGCGCCGATGACGGTGGCCATGGTGATTGAGTTCAGCAACCGGTGGCAGGCTTACTGGACCCGGACCTGGTACGACACGCTCCAGGCCTCCTACGGTTTTCTGCAGTCGCTCAAGCCCGAGGACTACGTCGCCATCATTGCCTACGACATGAAGCCGGAGATCCTCTGCGATTTCACCCAGGACCGGCGCGAGGCGATGGAAGCGATGCGCCGCCTGCAGATCCCGGCCTTCTCGGAGTCCAATCTATACGACGCGCTGACGGACACGGCCCAGCGGATGAACGCGCTCGAGGGCCGCAAGGCGATTGTTACAATCACCTCCGGCATCGACACGTTCAGCAAGCTGACTCTCGATAAGACCCGCAAGATCCTTCAGAACGCGGGCGTGCCGATTTACCCCATCGGGATTGGCCAGGCGATTCGCATCATGATGGAGAACTCGGTGGGGCCGATGACGCAGATGGACTGGCTGCAAGCCGACAACACGCTGAACACGTTCGCGCGCGAGACCGGCGGGCAGGCGTTTCTGCCGCGCTTTGAAGGCGAACTGCCGGGCATCTTCCACGCCATCGCGCAGGCGATGCGCAACCAGTACAGCCTGGCCTACAACCCATCCAACCAGGCGCGCGACGGTAGTTTCCGCAAGCTCAAGGTGGAATTGGTCAATCCGGCGAACGGGGAGCCGTTGAAGATCACCGAGAACAACAAGCCAATCAAGTACACCATCATCGCGAAGGGCGGCTACACCGCGGCTCGCGAAGTCGAATAGCGCGGCGCGCGAAAGTCAAGGCGCTGATCTCGCATTCTTTCAGATCGTTACAAATCCGTTGACAGGACGATCGCGGCTCTGCTAACGTCGCGTAGTCTGCTCTATGAAAGTTACCTCTGCTGAGATCGTTCCGGCCGCGCGCATCCTCCTCGTCGACGACAACCGGCTGGGGCTGATCGCCCGCAAGGCTGTCCTCGAGGATGCGGGCCACCGCATCACCACCGCGCTCGATGGCCAGGGGGCTTTCGAACACTTCTCGAGCGGGGAGTTCGAGCTGGTGATCACCGACTACAAGATGCCGCGGATGAACGGCCTGGAACTGATCCGGCGGATCCGCGAGCGCTCGGGGACCGTGCCGATCATTCTGATCTCGGGCTACGCCGAGGCGCTGGGGATGACCGAGGAGAACACGGGCGCCGACGTGGTGATCGCCAAGAGCGCCACCGAGGTTCCGCAGCTTCTGCGGTCCGTGAGCCGCCTGCTGCGGCGCGGCGTTCCGAAGAAGCCTGCGCGATCGCACCGGCCGCCAGCGGCGAAGGTGAGGGGACAAGGCGGCGGCTAGCACTGGGCTGGCGGCAGCTATCAGCCTTCAGCTGTCAGCTTTCGGACTCTGTGCTCGGTCCACTACGGTCCTGTAACAGCAGGCGGTTTCAGGGCTGAGAGCTGAGAGCTGACGGCTGATTGCTGTTCCCCTTATAGTAGAGAGTTGAATCTGCGCGCGAGAATCCTCATCTGCCTGATCCTGGCCGCCTCGATTTCTGGGGCTGCCAGCCGCGCTCCACGCAAGCGGGCGGCGCCGGCCGGAGAGAACCGGAGCCGCGTCGTGAAGAGCTGGATGCGGTCCATGACGCTTCACGAGAAGGCCGCGCAGCTGGTCATGGTCTCGTTCTTCGGCGACGCGCCGAACCCGCGGTCGGAGGAATACCAGAAGTATCTGCGCGAGGTGCGGAACCTGCGCGTCGGTGGGATGGTGCTGGTCAATCGGGTGCAGGATGGCCGCGTGCGCTCCGCCGAGCCCTACGCGATGGCGGCGTTTCTCAACCGGATGCAGAAGGCCTCCAAAATCCCGCTGCTGGTGGCCGGGGATTTCGAGCGCGGGGATTCCATGCGCCTGGAATCGAAGACGCTGTTTCCGCACGCCATGGCGTTCGCCGCGACGCGCGATCCGAGCCTGAGCCACTTTGAGGGCGAGGTTACCGCCCGGCAGGCGATCGCCCTGGGCGTGCCGTGGATCCTGGCGCCGGTCGTGGACGTCAACAGCAACCCGGAGAACCCGATCATCAACATCCGCTCCTATGGAGAGGACCCCGAGGAGGTGGCCGCCCACGTCCGGGCGTTCATCGAGGGCGCTCACTCGGCGGGGCCGGTGCTGGTGACCGCGAAGCACTTCCCGGGGCATGGCGACGCTTCGGTGGACACGCACCTGGCGCTGGCCGTGATCAATGCGGACCGGGCGCGCCTGGAGAAAGTCGACCTGGCGCCGTTCCGCGCCGCGATCGCCGACGGGGTGGACGCGGTGATGACCGCACACATCGTTGTGCCGGCGCTCGACCCCTCCGGCGTTCCCGCCACGCTGTCGGCTCCGATTCTGACCACCCTGCTTCGGAAGGAAATGGAATTCCACGGGATCGTGGCCAGCGATGCGCTGGATATGGGCGGCATCACGCAGCACTGGAACGCGGCGCAGGCGGGCGTGAAGGCGATCGAGGCGGGGGCGGACGTGTTGCTGATGCCGGCCAACGCCGAAGAAGCGGTCACGGCCATCGTGAACGCGGTGCGGCGGGGCGCGATCAGCCGCGAGCGCCTGGAAGAGAGCGTCGCCAGGGTACTCGCAGCGAAGGTTCGCGTAGGGTTGAATCGCCGGCGGCTGGTGGACCTGGACACGCTGA
>DATNLV010000513.1:0-7176 GCA_035602665.1 Bryobacteraceae bacterium
CTTGAAATCGCGCATTTTGCGGAGGTACTCGAGCCCGGTCTCCGGGATCTGGCGCTCAGGCACGACAAGTGCGTCGCCGCTGCCCGCCTCGAGCTTCTGCAACTGCTGGTGCAGCCCCGCCAGCGTGGTCTCCATCACCTGTACCTGGGGATTCCCGTTCGTGGCGTACATGCGCATGGCCTGTAACTGCACCTCGCGCGCCGCAATCTCAGCGCGCAGCGACGCGATGGAGCGCATGAGCGCCTCGGACTGGCCGGATGGAAATACCAGGCCGCTCGCCTGCTGCATTTTCTTCATAGCGATCTCGGCGTCGGCCAGAGCGTTCTTCTCCTCCGCTAACCGCCGCTCAAAGAAGAGGCGGCGCTCGGAAGCGGAGGTGAGCGCGAGGGTCGAATTCCGATTGTGGAGTTCGTCCACATAGGCGTTGGCGATTTGCGCGGCGCGCGTTCGGTCGCGATCGTCGACGCGAATCCGTATGAGCAGATCTTTGCCGGTCTCGATGGTTGAATGGCGCTCCAGGGCCTTGCGCGTGGCGATCAGGCTGTTCGAGCCATAGACCTGCTGCAGCCGAAATCGGGAGATCAGCGCATCGGCGATGGTGCGGCTCTTCAGAATGCCTATGTACAGCTCCGTCGGGTTTCGCAGAAGTCCTCCGGCAAGTCCCGAACTGAGCCCACCCAAACCGGCCAGGCCGGCGGGCGATCCCATCATCAGAAGCTGGGAGGATTGCTCGGGCTGAGGCGGCAGGATCACGGCTTCCGCCGTAAAGCTTGGCGGGATCAGCAACGCAACCGCGGCGGAGAGAAAAATGGCGGCCAGCGTGACGCCCGCAATCAGGCCCTTGCGGCGGCCGAGCCGCGCGGCGACCTCCAGCAGAGAAACCTCGAGCTCGACGGATGCGGCGTTTGTGTGCACCGCCTCCGCCGAGCCTTGGGTTCCCCCCTGAGCGGTCACTGCTCCCATCCCGTTTGATGCTTTGGATGCCATCTCGCCTACTTCAGCAGGTTGATCGCGGCCGCACCCAAACCGAATTGAGCGAACACTTGCGACCAGTCCTTGAGCTCCTTGAGGATCGTGGTTTTGTTGATCTGCTCCGGAACCACAACGGTGTCGCCCGGATTCAGGCGCAGGCCTTCGAAGCTTTGCGCCAGCGGTCCGTTCCACCACGACTTGCTGACAACAGACCCGTCCGCGCGAATCAGAAACACGTGGCGGGCGTCGCCGGTGCGGGTGGCGCCGCCCGACTCGCGGAGATAGTCGCCGAGCCGCTTGTCGGCCTGGTACAAAAATGACGAACCGTTGTACACGCTGCCCACCACGTTGACGAAGGACGGCCGGCTCGGAACGACGAACACGTCGCCGTCCTCCAGGGTCAGATCGGGCAACCCCTCGGCGCCCGGACTTCTGGGGTCGAGGTCGAGAACGATTCGCCCCGTGGCGCGCACCTCACGCAGCTTCCGGACCAGTTCGCGTTGCTCGCTGACCTGGCTCGATGCCGCCACCGCCTCTTCCGGCGAGATCACCGAGCCTCGCAAATTCGACCCCGAGGAGGCGACCTCCCGTTCGAACGAGTTCGCGAAATCGCTCAGCCGCTGCTGCTGCTCCTGGCGGCTCGATTCGCGAAGAAACTCGGAGCCGAACAGGTAAGCCTCGGGCGTCAGTCCACCGGCGCGCGCCACCAGTTGGCGCAAGTTCTCGCCGGACCCGACGCTATAGACGCCCGGCGACTGGAACTCGCCTTCCAGTCGCACGTATCGAGTCTGCATGCTCTGGGGAACCCGCACATCGGCGGTGGAAAAGATTGTGACGACGTCGCCCGGCTGAAGTGGCAGGTTCTCGGACGCCTCGCCTTCGAGGACCGCCTTGTCGAGCCGGAACGGGATCAGGCTGGTGCGGAGGTCCGTGGGATCGCGGCGCTCGATGACCGCGTAACTCCAGTTCACCTCCAGCGGATTCCGCTCCACGCGGTTTTTGACGGTCACGTTTGTGGCCCGGGCTGCGCCAATCGAGCCCGGCTCGCTCGTCTTGGGCCGGGTCGCCGTCGCGGACAGCGTTCCGGGCAACAGTCCCACGGCGGACTTCCCGGCGAGAGAAGGCCCAGGCGCGCCGCCACTTGCGACATCCGTAGCAGCGAGCCCATCGGCGGACGCCAGCAGGACGCCCTCCTCCGGTAACTCCTCCGGCGGCGTGAGGCGGTTGCGAGTGCGCCAGTAGTCACGGGTCAGGAGAGCCTGACGGTCCGGTATCAAGTCCCGAATTTTCATGCCGGGGTGCCAGGGCATGCGAATCGGATCGGCCACATTGCCGCGCAACGTCACGGCATTCTCGAAGCGTGGAACGATCGACTGCACCGAGATCACGTCGCCGTTCTGGATCTGGGCGGCGGAAGCGGGGTCCGCGTCAAGTGACACCTGCATCACCCTTCGCGAGGAATCCTCGATGCGTTCGATGGTGGCTTCCCGCCGGGCAGCGACGGGTGACAGTCCGCCCGCGAGTTCGAGCGCGTGGGCCAGCGTGCTGCCGGGTTTGAGCTCGTAAATAGCGGGCGTGTTCACGCTGCCGGTCACCGCGACCTGCGGACCCACAGGCGGAATATAGATGACGTCCCCCGAGTGCAGGCGCAGGTCCTTCGACTTGTCGCCGGAGAGCAGCAGATCGTAAAGGTCGAATTCAGCCACCACATTGTCGAGACGCGTAAGGCGGATGCTGCGCATGGAGCCGCGTGAATCGGGGCCGCCCGAAGCGAACACGGCATTGACCAGCGTGCTCAATGCGCTGATGGTGTATGCACCGGGCCGCCGCGCGTGGCCGACCACCAGCACTTGAATGGAGCGCAGTTGCCCCATGTTCACGCTGAGATCGAAGTTGTGAAACACGCGGCCGAGCGCGGTCTTCAGATAGTCGTTCACCTGCCCGAACTTCAGACCCGCGACGTTCAACTCACCGACTTGCGGAATGTAGATGTCGCCGGAGCGGTCCACCACTGGCGAGACGCTGAGGTCGATCTGACCCCAGGCGCGAATCATCAGCTGGTCACCGGGGCCGAGGGCGTAATCGGGAGTCACGGGAACGCGGTCGGCGGGAGCGAAGGTGCTGGGAACATCCTGAAACAGGCTCTGCCCGAAGATCGGAAGCATGAGCCCGATGGACTGCTCCACAAACTTCTGGAACTCGCTCGGCTCTTCCGGGGTCGCCCGCGGATCGGACACCCTGCGACGGTCGCGCGGCTCCGTCTGGAGAGGCGCGGCGCTCAGATCGCGAATGACCGGGATGCGCGGCGCGGACACATCCTGCCGGCCAGTCTGGCCGAGCGCGCGGGACGCCGCATCGCAACGTGGATCGTCCATGCTCTCAGACGACGTGCACTCCGGCCCGCTTTGCTGCTGCTGGCCATGCAGAGCGCCGATCACCAGCACCAATCCCAGAAGAAAGTGGGGCAGGCGTCCACGCCTGCAGCGGGTCTCCAGACCCGCTCCGTCAGTGCGTCGCGTCCTCATCCGCCCACTCCGAGACTCGCGCGCGGAACCAGGTAGGGCTGACCGGCGCCGAGCCCCAGTATCTTCCCCATGCGAATTTGAAACTGCGTTTCGGAAAAGCGCGACGCCCAGGACTGCAAGGCGAGCCTGCGAACGGAACACTCGGTCTGTTCGAACGCCTGCACTGCCCGCCCGAGTGGCTCTTCGCCCGGCTCCGTGTAGAGGACTCCGGCCCCCGGATCGGGTGGAACTGCCTCCAGGACCCCGCCGCGGCCGAGCGCAATCACAGCCTTCCCGCTGGCCATAGCCTCCACGGCCACCATGCCGAAATCCTCCTCGCCCGGCATCAGGAGGGCGCGGCAGCGCGAATAGAGATCGCGCAATTCGCCCGCCCCGACCCGGCCACAGAATTCCACGTTGGGCTTGGCCATGCGCCTGAGACGCCGGTACTCCGGCCCCAGCCCCACAACCTTGAGCCGCCTGCCGGTCCGCGAGAACGAGCGCACGGCATCCTCCACGCGCTTATAGGCCACTAACTCGGACACCAGCAGGTAGTAATCGTCCGGCGGCCGCCATGAGAATGTCTCCACCGGGACCGGAGGGTACACCACCTGCGCAGGCCGCCGGTAGGCGCGCCAGATCCGCCGCTGGACATTGGAACTGTTCGCGACAAATTCGTCGACGCGCGCCGCGGTGGCTTGATCCCAGACCCGCAGCGCCGGGCCAAAGGCCCCAATCGCTGCCCGCTTCCACAGCGAGCGTGTCCAGTCGTGCAGATAGGCGGGATAAAGATCCCACAAATATCGCATCGGAGAGTGGCAGTAACATACGTGCCGCGCATTCGACCCGACCACCACCCCCTTAGCTGGTCCTGACTCGCTGCTGATCACCAGGTCGTAGCCCCGCAGGTCCAGGGATTCGAGCGCGAACGGCGCCAGCGGCAGCAGATTCCGGTACCAGCGTCGAAGCGGATTGAGAAACGAGGTTGTGACGGAGCGCGACCGGATCAGAGGCGAAACCGCGCTCGGATCGTAGAACAGCGTGAATAGGTCCGCGTCCGGCAGCAGTCGGCACAGCGCTTCGACAACGCGTTCGCCGCCGCGCATGTTCAGCAGCCAGTAGTGTACAATCGCCACGCGCATCGGGTAAGTGGGCCCCTCTGCCCAGTCACCGCCAGTGTACAGCCGGCCGCCTCAAATGTAATCGCATGTGATTGCAAAATCACAGAACTTTTACAAGCACAGGGGTCTCGGAACTCTTTACCAGTTCTTTACACCGTCTCGATTACTGCACAGGCGCGCGCCGGATATTCTCGATTCGTGATGAGTGCCTCCAAGTCGGGTTCGCGCGTCTCATCCGCGTGCGACCCATTGCTTGTGTCCATGCATTTGCACCATTCCGGGGAGTTCTACCCCTACGGCTTCCCAGCCGTGATCCGGTCGAACTCCCCTCTTGTTATCTCGGCCGCACAGGAAAGCTGGGGCGATTGGCCAAAACTGTTCGACGAGGCCGCCGTGGAGGTCCGCTGCCTGGTAGCGGAGAGCCCTGCAACGGAGTCCCCGCCGGCGACGCCCGTGTTCCGGGCGCAAGGCCATCTGCTCACGGCTGTGGCCGACCTCGAGAACTACTTCTGCTGCGACCTTCAACGGGGCTTCGGCTTTGCCTGGGTTACGCAGGCAACAGCCGCGAATACCGGTTACCTTCGGTACCACGTCCTCGAAGCGGCGACCACCACTTTGCTGGAGACCCTGTATCTGGCCTCGGTGCACGCCGCTTGTCTCGTGCTGGACGGTCATGGGGTATTGCTCTCCGGAGACTCAGGCGCCGGTAAGTCGTCGCTCGCATACGCCTGCGCACGACGCGGCTGGACTTACTGCTCCGATGACGGGAGTTGCCTCGTGCGCAAGGGCAGCGGACGCATTGTGATCGGGGATCCTGGACTTTTTCGCTTTCGTTCTACCGCCGGTCAATTGTTTCCTGAATTCCGCGGAATGAAAGACAGCCGGCGCGGCAACGGCAAGCCGACGATCGAAGTCAGAACTTCGTCCCTGCCTACGATCCGCACCACACGCGAAGCGCACATTGACCACATCGTGTTTCTGAACCGCGGCAACACCGGGAACGTTCGACTGCGTCGGGTTCCGGCGTCGGAAACCTCGTCCCGGCTCTACTTCTGCCCCTGGCCCGCTGAACTGGCGTTCACCGAAGAACAGCGGGCGGCCGTGGAGCGCCTGGCAGAAGCGCCGGCGTATGAACTCCACTACCGCGAACTGGACGGTGCGGTGGATCGTTTGGAACAACTCGTTCGAGGAGGACTGCAATGAGACACGCGGTACACTGTGCCCTGCTGGGGGCGGCGCTTTCCGTTTCGATCGCTTCGGGGCAGGTTGCGTCCGGGTCGCTCGCGGGCCAGGTGAGCGACGAGACCGGAGGCGCGCTCGCGGGCGCCCGCCTGGTGGCACGGCAGGAGAGCACCGGGTTCACACGGAGTGCCCTGTCGGACGCATCGGGCGTCTATCGCATCGAGCAGATGGCGCCCGGGACTTACTCCATCGAAGCCCGGCGCGACGGCTTTCGCACCGCGGTCGCCTCGCACATCACAATCGAGGTCCAGCAACAGGCCCAGCTCGACTTCAGCCTCAAGGTGGGTGGCGCGCACGATGCCGTGGATGTCAACGCGAAGGTGTCGCCGCTTCAGACGCAGGATAGCGCGATCGGCTATCGCGTCGATTCGGACACGCTGACGCAACTTCCGCTGGACGAGCGCAATGTAAACGCGCTGGTTACCCTCGGGCCGGGCGCGATTCCGCGGCAACTCGGCGGTCTCACCCACGACGTGGACAACGACGAGCAGCAGGGCACGCGCGGCTCGGTGGCCCTCAATCCGCCCATCAATGGAGCGCGGCCTTCTATGAACTCGTTCCTTCTGGACGGCGCCTACGATACGGATCGCAACGCTTTCGCGATCGTGGTGACGCCGCCCATGGAGGCGGTCCAGGAGTTCCGCATCCAGTCTTCGATGGCGGCGGCGCCGTTCGCGCAGTCCGGCGGCGGTGTGATGGACGTGATCACTAAGTCGGGCGGCCGCGAGTTTCATGGCAACGCGTTCGAGTATTTCCGGAACGAACTCACGGACGCTCGCAGTTACTTCGACGATCCCACTCTGCCTCGCCCGCCCTACCGTAGAAATCAGTACGGCGGGTCGCTGGGTGGCCGCCTTCCCGCGCCCTCCACGTTCTTCTTCGTGACGTACGAGGGCCTGCGCAGTAAGTCGGCGACGCCCTCGCTGCAGTTAGTCCCAGGCATGGCGATGCGAGGAGGGGACTTCTCCCAAGGCAACACCATATACGATCCGCTCAGCGCCTCGACGGCGGCGGCCAGGTCTGCGTTCCCCGGAAACGTGATTCCGGCGGACCAGATCGATCCCATCGCCAGAAAGTACCTGGCGCTCTACGAGCCGCTGCCCAACCGGCCCAACAACCCTTCGAGTAACTACCTCGACTCCTCCCCCAGCAGCAGCAACCACGACGAGGTCTCCGCCAGAATCGATCACCAGTTTACGAAGGCCGGCCTCCTGTTCGGCCGTTACACGATCAATGAAGAGAGCGGAGGAATCGGCGGCAGCTTCCCCTTGCGGCCCACTTCCGACCAGCTTCGCGCCCAGCAGGCCGTTGTGGGGCACACCATCGGCGGCGCCTCC
>DATNLV010000531.1:0-8396 GCA_035602665.1 Bryobacteraceae bacterium
CCGCACGGCGGGCTTCTCGCAGGGAGAGCATATGAAAACGGCGCTCGCCCGGGCCATCCTGCACGGGCCGCAAAACATCGTGCTGGACGAGCCGACCAACGGACTCGACGTGCACAGCGTGCGGTCGCTGCGCGACGTGCTGGTGCGGCTGCGAAACGCTGGCAAGTGCATTCTGTTTTCGAGCCACGTCCTGGAGGAGGTGCGTATGCTGTGCGATCGCGTGTTCATTATTTCAGCCGGGCGTCTGGTGGCGCGCGGCACACCCGCGGAACTCTGCGCGCAAACCGGCGCGTCCTCGCTCGAAGAGGCCTTCGTGAGGGTGACCATATGATGAGCCAACCGTTCGTCATCGCTCGCAAAGAGATTCTGGACGGGCTGCGCGACGTCCGCTCGCTGGTCAGCGCACTCGTCTACGCGCTGATGGGGCCCGTGGTGGTCGGGTTGGTATCCCTCTCGGTCCACCCCGGCACGAAGGGCGGCACAACCGTGCTGGCGGGGATGATGGCTGTGTTCACGCTGGTGTCCGCGTTCGTCGGGGGCATGAACGTGGCCATGGACACGGTGGCCGGAGAGCGGGAGCGCCGTTCGTTGGTGCCGCTCCTGCTGAACCCCGTGCGCCGGGTCGATGTCATCATCGGCAAGTGGCTGGCCGTGTGCTTCTTCGCCGCGGCCGGTCTCGCGATCAACCTGGCCGGGTTCGCCGTTCTGATCGCCAGGGCCGGGATGGCGCCATCGTTGCGGCTTGCGCCCGCCGCGGCGCTAGGGCTCATTGGGCTGCCCCTGCTCGCCGCTTCGCTCCAGTTGCTGATTTCGACCGCGTGCCGCGCGGCGAAGGAAGCGCAGACCTATCTTTCCTTGAGCGTGTTTCTGCCGATGGCCGCGGGCATGTTCGTCGTCTTCGCTCCGCCATCTGCTCATAGCTGGTGCGGCCTGCTGCCGCTGGCGGGACAACAGCTTCAGCTCGAAGCGTTCCTGGCCGGAGGTGGAACTCCGATCATACAGGCCCTCGCGGTGGGAACTCTGACGGCGGCGCTGGCCGCGGTCCTGCTGTTGGCCGCCGCAAAGCGCCTGGAAAGTGATGAAATCGTCTATGGGAATTAGAGCCCCCGATGATGCGCAATGACGCGCTGGAACGCGATTTCGATCGTCTGCTCTCGGCGAACGGGCCCGCGCTGGCCCGTCTCGCCAGGAGCTATACGAACACCATCAGCGATCGCGACGATCTGCTGCAGGAAATCGCGCTGGCGGCGTGGCAGGCCCTGCGGCGGTTTCGCGGCGAGTGCTCGGAGCGCACCTTCCTGTTCCGGATCGCGCACAACCGGGCCATCGCGCACCTGGCTCGTACGCGCTCGCAATTCGCCGAGACGGGCGTGGAAGTAGACGTGCCGGCTCCGGGGCTCGATCCGGAGTCGGAGGTGTCGCGCGAGCAGCGCGCCGACCGCCTGCGCCGCGCCGTTCAACGGCTGCCCGTCCCCTACCGCGAGGCGATCACGCTCGCGCTCGAAGATCTGGACTACGCCGAGATCGCCGCCGTGCTCGGCACCTCGGAAAGTAATGTTGGTGCGCGTCTGACGCGGGCGCGCCGGATGCTGCGCGAGTCCTTGGAGGAGAAGAAATGACCGTTGATGCCGAACTGGAGAATTGGCGCCGCGACTGGCAAACAGCGGACGCGGTCCCTCTCGATTTGCGAAAGAGCGTGGAGCGGCAGACGCGCGCGATGCGGCTCGGCATCCTGGGCGATGTCCTGGTGACGGTGGTGATGGGCGGCGGAACCACATGGTGGACGGTGAGTTCGCGCCAGCCCGACGTGGCCCTTCTGGCCGCGGCGACCTGGGGATTCATCGTCGTCGCGTGGGCGTTCGGGCTGGCGGTGAATGCCGGGCGCTGGGAACCCTCGGCCCTCGACACCAAAGCGTTCCTCGATCTTTCAATTAGCCGCTGCCGCGCCAGGCTGGCCACGGTCAAGTTCAGCGCTGGCCTGGCGGTGTGCGAGATGGTGTTCGGCCTGGTGTGGGTGTATCGGCATGTTCCCGAACCGCCGCCCGTGCTCCGATGGCTGTTCTTCAGCTCGATCCCGATCGACTTCGTGTGGCTATTTGCCGCCGCCTTCTCCGTCTTGCTGCTCTGGTATCGCCGGAAGAAGAAGTCCGAATTGGACTACCTGCTCCAGGTCCGCCAGGAATCTGTCTAGAATAAAACTAACCATGCCCTGCTGCGTCCTGGCTCTTCTGACGGTCCTGACTCCCCGGGTGGTGCTGGTGCTGATGTTTCTATTCAGCAACTATCTCGGGCGCGCCTACCATGGCATTCTGATCCCGGTGCTCGGGTTCTTCTTCCTGCCGCTCACCACCATCGTGTATGCCTGGCTGGTGAACGCGCACCTGCCCATCGAAGGCATCTATCTGGTGGCCCTCGTCGTCGCGGTCATCATCGACCTCGGCGGCATCGGCGGCGGCCACTACAGCCGCCAACGGCGCGCCTGAAGCTACCGCTTTTTGAACCAGGCCTTCAGGCGGGCGAGCAGGCTGGGGCGAGCCGCGGGCTCGGCCGGCGGCAGCGGCACGGCCATCTTCACGGCGCCCACGGTCACCGGCGCGGTTTCGATCTTCTCTTTGCCCACCAGGTGCACCAGGTAGATCTGATACGCGTAGGTCTTCCGATAGCGCACGCCGTTCTCTTCCACGATCAGCGAGAAGCCGGGGTAGGTCGCGGCCTTGCCGCCGGCGGACGCCTGGACCGGATGTACCTGAACCGGGTAGTAGCCTTTCAGATTGCGCTCGACGTATGCGGTCTCGTAGCGATGATGGCGCGTGTTCCAGATGAAGTAGCGGAAGCTGTCGAACTCGTAGGCCACATGGCCGTCTCCGATCGTCGTCCATAGCCAGCTGTGTTTGACCTGGCCGCCGTCGTTGACGTCGGCGGTGGCGAAGTAGGATGTGATGCGGTGGCCTTCGGAGTATTGCGCCACTTCGTCCGGGATGTTCAGCTTCAGGCTGCCGGCAAGCACCCATCCGGCGCGGCCGTTCTTGAGGCGCACCAGTGTCCAGTCATCGAGCGGCACGGGTTTGGTCGGCACGGCCTCCTCGGGTTCCTCCTGTTCGTCTTCGGGGAGCGCAGGCGTCTTCGAAAGCTCCTGCCAGTTCTGGGGAGGCTTGATCGGCGCGGGCGATGGGGGACGCGGCACACGCCTCTCGTCTTCCGCCTTCGGCGTGGGCTTGGGGCGCGGCGTGGGCGGCGGCAGGATGCTCTTGGGCGCAAACGGCAGGCGCGGATCGAGCTCGTGCGCGACGATGTCGACCAGCTCGCCTTCCTTGACCCGGTAGAAGCTGGGCGCCTGGCGGTTCGCCTCCGTATGCACGTTCAGCGCTTCGTAGACGGTGGCGGCGCCTTGCGACGGCAGCTGGCGGGCCGTTTCCGCGAGCTGGTTCAGTTGATCCATCTGCGCGGAGGAGAGCAACTGCCGCATGTCCGTCCAGCCCACCGCTCCACTGGCGGTGCGGACCCGGACGAAGCGCCGGCGGCGGCCCACGATGGCGAGTCGATCGCCGTGTGCGACCGAAGCCACCTCCGGCGACCTCAGGTCTACATCGCGGCGCAGCTTGAGGACGGCCGGCCCCGCGTACGCCTCGCCGATCTCCGGCTCGTGCGACGCGCCGGTGGAACATCCGGTGGCCGCGCAGAGGGCCAGGAGGAACGAGGCGGCGAAGATGGCGGAATTCCGCTGCACATGCCAGTTTAACAGCGTGGGGCCGCGCCTACTGACGCGCACCAGCTGGCGTAGCCTCAACCTGCGCCCCGCACCGAACCGCGAGCGTGAGCGAGCGGACCCGCTCCCGGTAGCGCGCGGCGCTATCCTTATCATTCATGCGAAAACTACTCTTGCTTGGGGCGCTGGCAGGCGCCATGATGCAGGCCCAGTGGAATCCTCCCAACCCAGTGGCCGGCGTCGAGCAGCAGCGCGACGGCGTGCTGTTCAAAATGCAAACCGGCGCGATGCGCATCGAGGTCTGCTCCGACTCCATCCTGCGGGTTCTCTATTCGCCCACATCCACGTTCCCCGATCGTCCCGATTACGTCATCACGAAAACAACCTGGCCCGCCGCCGCGTGGAAGATGGAATCGACGGACGCCGAAGTCTCGCTGATCACCGCGCGCTTCAAGGTCATGGTCACGCGCAAAGACGGCGTCCTCGCCTACACCGATCTGACCGGCAAGAGTCTGGCGCAGGAAGGCCCGCGAACCATGACGCCCGTCAAGGTCAACGGCGAGGACACCTACCGCGCCGAGACCTTCTTCCCCATGTGGGGCTCGACGCAGGCGCTCTACGGCCTCGGCCAGCACCAGGCCGGCGTGTGGAACTACCGCGGCGAATCGGTGGACATTTCGCAGGACAACACCAACATCTCGATCCCGCTGATGCTGTCGACCAACGGCTACGGCATCTTCTGGAACAACACCTCGCGGAGCCGCTTCAACAACCGCTTCCAGCACTCGCTCTACGTCAGCTCGGAAGTGGCCGACGTCATCGATTACTACTTCCTCTACGGCCCCGACTTCGACCGCATCATTGCCGGCTACCGCGAGCTTACCGGCCCGACGCCGATGTTCGGCAAGTGGGCCTATGGCTTCTGGCAGTGCAAGAACCGCTACAAGTCGCAGGAGGAGCTGCTCGGCGTCGCGCACAAATACCGCGAGCTGCACATCCCCGTCGACGACATCGTGCAGGACTGGTTCTGGTGGACCCGCAAGGGTGAGCACGTCTTCAGCAAGAGCTATCCCGATCCCAAGGGCATGGTGGACGACCTGCATCGCAACAACTTCCACCTGATGATCTCCGTGTGGCCCTTCTTCGATCCCGGCTCGGCCGAGTACGCCGAAATGGACCGCCGCGGCTGGCTCATCGACCGCACCCAGGTGGGCGCTTTCCACGCCAAGGGCATGGCGGTGTACGACGCCTCCAACCCCGAAGCGCGCGCCTATTACTGGGGCCTGATGGACCAGGCTCTCTTCAAAATCGGCGTGGACGCCTGGTGGCTCGACACCACGGAGCCGGAGACCGAGGGCCGCGAAGCGAACATACAGATGGGCCACAAGCTCTCGATCGGCAGCGGCGACCGCTTCGTCAACCTCTTCCCTCTGATGACCACCCGCGGCGTCTACGAAGGCCAGCGGGCCGCCTCGGATCAGAAGCGCGTGTTCATCCTGAGCCGCTCGATGTTCGCTGGCAACCAGCGCTACTCGGCCTCCGCCTGGTCGGGCGACGTCAATTCGAATTTCCTGAACTACAAGCGCCAGATTCCCGCGGGACTGAATTTCTCTCTCTCCGGCATTCCCTACTGGACCACCGATATCGGCGGCTTCACTTCGGGAGACCCTACCGATCCCTCTTACCGCGAGCTCTTCGTGCGCTGGTTCCAGTACGGCGCCTTCTGCCCCATCTTCCGCGTGCACGGAACTCGCACCAACGATCAGAACGAGCTGTGGTCCTATGGCCCGGAGGCGCAGGCGATCCTGACCAACTTCGACCGGCTGCGCTACGAGCTGCTGCCCTACATCTATTCCCTGGCGTGGAAAGTCACCAGCGACAACTACACCATCATGCGTCCGCTGGTGATGGATTTCGCTTCCGACGCGCGCGTCGCGGACATCGGCGACCAGTTCCTGTTTGGTCCGGCATTCCTGGTGAACCCGGTTACCGAGCCTGGCGTGCCCACGCGCCGGCTGTATCTCCCCAAGGCCCGCTGGTACGATTTCTGGACCGGCAGCACGATGGATGGCGGGAAGACCGTTGACGCCCCGGCGCCTCTCGACCGCATTCCGCTCTACGTCCGGGCCGGTTCGATTTTGCCCGTCGGCCCCGACCTTGAGTACGCGGCCCAGAAGCCGGCGGACCCGATCGAGCTGCGTGTCTATCGCGGCGCCGACGGCAGCTTCACGCTCTACGAAGACGAGAACGACAACTACAACTACGAGAAGGGCGCCTACGCCACCATCCCCATGCAGTGGGACGATGCGAAGCAGACCCTCACCATCGGCGACCGCCAGGGCAAGTTCCCGGGCATGCTCGACACGCGCACATTCCGAGTGGTCTTCGCGGGAGAGAACCACGGAGCCGGCATCGGCCAGTCCGCCCAGGCGGACAAGGTGGTGAACTACCAGGGCAAGCGGGTTACGGTGACGCCCTAGTGCCGTGACCGTAGCGAACCCGGGACTGGCTCGAATTTCGCCGCCCTTGCGAAATTCGTGCCTGTCCCACCGCTGGTCTTCTATCAGTCAACCTGCTCGCGATTTGCGGCTCCGTTCCGAGCCGCGCGCTAGCAAGCGGTAAAGCCTAGCCCTTCGCCGCGGCCCCGCCGGTGCCGAAGCTCTTCACGGCTGCGGCCTCGTCCGTGAAGATTTCGAAGACGCTGTACAGCTTGGTAATGTGCATCAGCTCGTAAAGGCGCGGCTGGAGTCCCTGAAGCTTCAGCTTGCCTCCGCGGTTGCTCACCGTCGCGAACGCGCCCACCAGTTCGCCCAGGCCGGAGCTGTCCATATAGGTCACGCCGGCGAGGTTCAACAGGATGTCTTTGCTGCCGTTGGTTACCAGATCCTTGATGGTGTCGCGCAGGCGCCCCGACGCCTCGCCCAGCGTGATGCGGCCGCTCAAATCGACGACAGCAACGTTGTCGAGTCGGCGGACTGAGATATCCAGGCTCATACAGTCGTCCTCCTATTGTCCCCAGCAGTGAATCATCCCTAAAATGGCACGCGCCGCGCCCCCTGTCAACCCCGGCCTCAGGGTGTAAAATCGGAGTCTCTTATGGATGCCCTGCTGATGCTCGCCGTCGGGATCGCCGCCGGCGCCGTGGCCGCCTGGCTCTATGGGCGCTCCGGCCGCGCGGTGCTGGCGGACCGTCTCGACGCACGCGACCGCCAGGTCCAGGAGATGGACGGACGCCTGAAAGAAGGACAGGGCCGCATCGAAGCGCTGCAAATCCGCGAGGCCGCTCTGGGCGCCACGCTGGAACAGGAACGGAAGTCGGCCCAGGAGAAGCTGGCGCTGGTCGAACAGGCGCGGCAGAGGCTGACCGAAACCTTTCAGGCCCTCTCGGCCGAAGCGCTCACCCGCAACAACCAGGCCTTCCTCGACCTCGCCGCCACGCGCCAGCAGGCCATCGAGCAGGTCATCAAGCCCATCGCCGATTCCCTCGACAAGGTGGACCACCAGATTCAGGCCATGGAGCAGAACCGCGCCGTCCTGAGCGACCAGGTGAAGGGCTTGTCGTCGGAGACCGGCCGGCTGGTCACCGCCCTGCGCTCCCCCAAAGCCCGCGGCCGCTGGGGCGAGATTCAGCTCCAGAGAGTGGTCGAACTGGCCGGCATGATCGAGCGCTGCGACTTTGTCCAGCAGGAATCCGTCGGCACCGAAGACGGCCTGCTGCGGCCGGACCTGATCGTGAAACTGCCCGGCGGCAAGAGCATCGTTGTCGATTCCAAGGTCTCTCTCCAGGCCTACCTGGAAGCGTTCGAAACCACCGATGAGGACGTGCGCGCCGCCAGGTTCAAGGAGCACGCGAACCAGGTTCGCACACACCTGACGCAGCTCTCGGCCAAATCCTACTGGGCGCAATTCCAGCCCGCGCCCGAGTTCGTGGTCATGTTCCTGCCCGGCGAGCCGTTCTTCGGTGCGGCGCTCGACGCGGACCCGTCGCTGATCGAATACGGCGTCGAGCGGCGCGTGCTCATGGCCACTCCGACCACTCTGATCGCCCTGCTCAGGGCCGTGGCCTATGGCTGGCGGCAGGAAGCCCTGGAGGAGAATGCCCAGAAGATCGCCGATCTCGGGCGCGAGCTGTACGCGCGTCTCTCCACCCTGGGCGGCCATTTCGACGATCTCCGCGGCGCGCTCGACCGCGCCGTGGCCGCCTACAACAACGCGGTGGGCTCCCTCGAATCGCGAGTCCTGGTAAGCGCGCGCAAGTTCCGCGACCTGGAGGCCGCCTCGCCCGAGGGCATGAAGCCGCTCGAAACCGTGGACCGCGCCACGCGCCAGCTGCAGGCCCCGGACGTCGCGGCGGAGACGGCCGAGCGCGGTTGAGGCTATGAGGCAAGCGGAAGCTGAAGCTTCTCCTACTCGGCCCGTAGGGCCGTCAGAGGATCGATACGGGCGGCCCTTCGCGCAGGAACATAGCCCGCCAGGAGCGCTACGGTAACCAATACGCCACTGACCACCACGAGCGTGATGGGGTCGGTCGCCTCGGTGCCATAGAGGAACGTCGCCAGCATTCGAGTGATCGCGAGTGATGTAACGATCCCCGCGGCAAGACCCGCTACCACCAACCGAAGGCTCTGGCCGAGCACCGAACCGAATATGTCCCTCCTGGTTGCTCCGAGCGTCACGCGCACACCGATTT
>DATNLV010000533.1:0-15069 GCA_035602665.1 Bryobacteraceae bacterium
GGAATCGACATCCGTCAGATCGAAGCTCTCGTACCCGCCGTAGCCTGTGGTGAAAATCGCGTGACCGGAATCGGCGGGATCGATCTCGATGTCGAACAGCCAGTGAATCGGCGTGCGCGCGACATAGGGCGCCAGCGAAAAATCATACGTGCCCCCGCCCTTGAACACCGGCTTCCAGGTCGTGCCGCCGTCGGTGCTCCGGAAGATCTCCTCGCCACCCGGGCGATAGAACGAGCTGACGATGACGGTCTGCGGATGGTGCGCATCCACGGAGACCCCGGCGTAGCCGAACGGCCTCGCGGCGGTGGGTTTGTCAGGCGTGATGTCGGTCCACGCACCGGTCCGAGTGTCGAACTTCCAGAGGGCGCCGTCGGTCATCCGCCATGGGCCGGGATCGGTTCCGTAAGTGATGTAGAGCGTGCCGTCGGACGCCAGCGCGGAGCGGATCGGCCGGTACGCGGTGGGCTGGCCCGCCACCGGCCGCCAGGTCGCGCCGCCGTCCGTAGAGCGGAACAGGTTGTTCATCCCCATCAGCGATGCCCCGGCGTAAATCGTCGAGCTCGCCTTGCCGCGCGACCCGCTGTGCGGATCGAACACCACGAACACGACGCCGTTGGGACGTTTCCACCATTCCTGCGGCTTGGGCGGCGGGCCGGGCTCGGTGACATCGGGAAAGCTCTCGACCCTGCCCCACGTCGCGCCGCGGTCGCTGCTCCGCCACAGGCCTGCCTGGCGCGTGCCGAGGTAGAGGATGTTGCCGTCGTTGGGATCCACCCTCATCCGCTCGCCGTCGCCGCGGCCGTTTTCGTTGCCGCCCATCTTGAACGGCACGCTGGTGCGCTGGAATGTTTTGCCGCGGTCGTCGGAGCGCAGAATGGCGCCGTTCGGAGTCTTGGCGTCGGTATACGTGCCGCAGGAGAGATACACGCGGTTGGGATCGTTGGGATCGACCGCGATG
Source organism: Bryobacteraceae bacterium (assembly GCA_035602665.1). Taxonomy (GTDB): domain Bacteria; phylum Acidobacteriota; class Terriglobia; order Bryobacterales; family Bryobacteraceae; genus DASWZN01. Next base: position 959 of record DATNLV010000533.1, read on the forward strand.
CTCTCGACGCCCATCAGGTTGAGGTCCTGGTACGGCACCCAGTCCAGCATCGGCTGCCAGCGCCGGGCCTCCTGGTCCCAACGGTACGCGCCGCCCATGTCCGTACGCGCGTAGCGTACGCCTTTAGCCGTGGGATGAAGAATGATTCCGTCGACGAACCCGCCTCCCACCATCTGCACGTTCTTCCAGACGTAGGGCTTGGAAGGAGGCGCCGCAGCCAGTCCACAAGCCGCCAGAACGGCGGCGACGATGTTCTTGTACAAGTTCTTAACCCCCGAAGAGCAGTCCGCTCGGTGCCGCGGCGTGCATTTGTCATGATACACGCTGCGGAGCGCGACTCAGTTCGTCTTCGCCCGCCCGAAAAAGCGCACGCGCACAACCAGGTGGCGACCCTCTTCCCCCAGGAATTGCAGGTACTGCGGCGCCCCGATCATGTTGTTCACCGTCGAAGCATTCTTGTGATCGGTCAGGTTGTTCACGCCGCCGCGAACCGCCAGCCGATAGCCTCGAAACGTGAACCGCCGTTCGACGTGCACGTTCAATTCGAAGTTGGAAGGGAAACGCCGGGAATCCACCCCGCCGAGGATCTGTCCGTTCTCATCCATCACCGAAAACGGAAAGCCGCTGCGCGCGTCCGCCAGCACCGCGATGGCCCATTCCTTGAACGGCAGCGGCACATAGGCCCATCCCAGAAACCGGCTGGGCGCATCCCACGGCACGGGGACGAACTCGCTCAGCACCTGGAACGATTGATCGGTCCTCAAGTCCAGCAGCGCGTTCGAGGTCGCTCGCGATCGCGTGTAACTGGCCATCCACTCGAACTGGCCGGAGAAACTCTGGTGCACCACCACCCGCACCGCGTCGTAGGCGTCCCGGCGATCGTTCGTCAGCGCATAGACGCCCGGCAGCGTCGGGCTTCCGAACAGCGTCTGAAAGGACGCCCCCGCGTTGGTCGAAGACGTGTCGCTGTAACTGAACCCGTCCGTTCCACGGCGGCGCAGAACCTGGGCCGAGGCGTCGATCCGGTGCCGGAAGCTGTGATCGATCTGGGCGCTCCAGTTTTCCGAACGCGGCATCTTTAGTGGACGAGTTCCGAGCGTGAACGTGGTCGCCTGGGCCGGTCCCGCCGCCGTCCCATCCGGATTGTAGTAAGTCGTCAGCGCGGTCTGATCGAGCGGCCGGCTAAACAGGGCAAGATTCGTGGCGTCGTGCGTGACCGAGTATCCCGCCGAGATTTTTGTGTTGCCCGAAGCGAAGGGCGAGTAAGCCACGGAAACCCTGGGCGCCAGGGCCTCATGGCCCACCATGCGGTCCCAATCCTGCCGGATTCCTGCCTCTACCTGCACGTTCCGCCTCGCACGCCAGGTATCCACTAAGTAAGTGGACTCTTCCGTGTTAGAGCGCTCGAACACACCGCTGCCCGCGAACAGCGTCCGGGAGAGCAGCGAACCCGCCAGGCCGATCTGCTCGTACCCGGTGCGCGCGAAATTGCCGTCGTAATTCAGGGTGTCTAAGTCGGCGCCCACTTTCAACTGATGCGCCCCTGCTAACTCCAGCTGAGGCAGAAACACGTTGGCCAGTAACTGGTCCCGATCGGCCCATTCGTTGGAATTCACAAAGTTGTTGCCGCTGCGCCCGTCGGGCGACAGAATATACAGCCCCGTGCCCTGCGGCACCTGGCGGTTGGAGTAATTGCCGTGCGCATAACCAAGTTCGGCCAGCGTGCCGTTCTCGAAGTAGAACTGGTCCTTGAGGCTGACGAAGTACTCGCTCGATCGCAACGCCGTGGTAGTCGAAACCGGGTCCAGCGGACCCAATCCCGTCCGCGTCTGGTTGTCGAGATTCACCAGAAAATCGCCGAACAGAATCTGCGACCGCGTCACATTCGCCTGGCCATGGAACAGATTGCCGGCCGACCAGCCGGAGCGCTGATTCTGCCCGCGCTCGAGCCCATTCACGTAACTCTGGTCGTACTCCGCTCCGAAATTGTCCGCAAACCAGGCTTTCCCGTGGACGATAGGCCCGGAAATGCCGGCCCGCGGCGTCCAGTTTCCGAGATGAACGCCATTCTGGGTTCCCAAGCCCGGAATGAAATTCGTCGCCGTGTAGTGGAACCGGTCCGTACCGGTATCGGTGTGAATGGTCAGGACGCCGGCAGAGCCCTTCCCAAACTCCGGCGAGAACCGCGCGGTCTGGAACTCCATATCCCGAATCCCTTCGACCGCCAGGCGCGTGTTGAAACGGCCGGTGATCGGGTCTCCGACGTTGAAGTCGTTCAAGGCGTAGTACACCTGGTTCTCGGAACTCCCCTCGAAGCGCAGCGTTCCGCCCGAGTCCTGGATCACCCCCGGGATCAGGTCCATGGCGTTGCGCAGGCTGTGAGACGACGGGTAGGGCACGTTGTTGACCTCCGTGCCGCTGAGGTTCTGCTGCTGCGCGGTCTGGTCCAGGGCGACCCGCGAAGGCGTGCCGTTGACGTCCACGCTCTGGAGCACTTCCTGCTGCGGGTTCAGCACCAGGGTCAGCTCGCGATCGCCGTCCACGCGCAGAGGGTAGTTCCGCAGCTCGAAGTAGCCCTCCCGCTGGACATCGATGAGGTAGTCCCCGGGACCGGGCAGAAGCAGCGAGAACGTTCCGTTAGGAGCCGCGACCGTGCGCACCGCCTTGCCGTCCGCTCCCGTGATGACGATGCGCGCCTGGCCGACCGGCACTTCGTGCTCGTCGGTGGCTCGCCCTGTCAGGCGCACATCCGCGGCCCAGCACCGGGCTGCGATGAAAAGCGCACAAACAGCGAACAGGCGGAATAACACCCTCCTTTAAGGGTTAACGATCTCGGGGGTGCGGCGCAAGCCCGCGGAATTATCCGTCGATCCGCCAGATGGATCGCACGCGCTCGGTGGCGTCCGGCCTGGCGCGGCCGGCTTCGCGCAGTTCCCGCGATAACGCGCTGAGGGCAGTGGAGGCCTGCTCGGCGCCCTGGCCTTCCAGAGCGAAGTTCAGCGCCAGCAGCTCTGCCTGGAGTGCGATCTCCTGCAGCAGTCCCTCAACCCCGTTGCCATCGTCGGATCCCATTCTGTTCATGGCGGCCATCTCAATCCTCTCATCGGTCCGCCAGTCGCGAATTTGAGCGGATCAGATCAATGCGGCCACCACCGCCGCGGCCATCTGCTCGGTGCTGCTCGATCCCCCCAGGTCGGGAGTCCGCGCCGAACCCGCCGCCAGAACCGCCTTGACAGCCCCCTCAACCGAGCCCGCCGCCGCCGTTTCGCCCAGGTGATCCAGCATCATCGCCGCCGAAAGAATCGCGGCCAGCGGGTTGGCGATGCCCCGCCCGGCAATATCCGGAGCCGAGCCGTGGACCGGCTCGAACATGGACGGGCCGCGCCGCCCGGGGTCCAGATTGGCGCTCGCCGCCAGTCCGATCGAGCCCGTCACCACCGCCGACAAATCGCTCAGGATGTCGCCGAAAAGGTTCGACGCCACCACCACGTCGAAGCTGTCCGGACGGCGCACGAAGTTCATGGCCGCGGCGTCGACAAGCAGCGATTCGGTCTCCAGGTCCGGGAACTCGCGCGCCACCGCGTCGAAAATGCGGTCCCACAGCACCATCCCATAAGCCTGGGCGTTCGACTTCGTGATCGAGGTCACGCGCTTCTTCCCGTTGCGCCGCCTCGCCAGCTCGAACGCATAGCGAATGATGCGCTCGGTTCCGCGCCGCGTGAACACCGCTGTCTGTACCGCGATTTCTTCCGGCTGGTGATGGTAGAGGAATCCGCCCACCGGCGAGTATTCGCCCTCGGTGTTCTCGCGCACCACCACCATGTCGATCGAACCCGCCGCGCGGCCCGCAAGCGGCGACGCGACGCCCGGATACAGCACCGCCGGCCGCACGTTGGCGTAGAGGTCGAAGCCTCGGCGGATGGGCAGCAGCATCCCGCCCAGCGTGACGTGGTCGGGGATGTCGGGATGGCCGACCGCGCCCAGCAGGATCGCGTCGAAGGAGCGCAGAAGGTCGAGCGCCGTCGCCGGCATCATCCGGCCGTGCTGAAAGTAATACTCCGCGCCCCAGTCGAATTCTTCAAAGGAGAAATCGATGGCGTGCCGCGCTCCGGCGGCCTCGAGCACGCGCCGCGCCGCGCGCACCACCTCCGGCCCGATGCCATCTCCTGGAACCACTGCGACTGCAATCTTCCCCATGGCGCTAGCCCTCCGGTCCCTTCGGATTGTAGCAGGCCCGGACTGCAGAGACGCGCGCAGCCAGCCGATAAGACGAACGAGGTTGCCGGAGTGGATACCGCGCAATTGATAGTCCGTTTCCAGCGCTTAATGCGAGAAATCGAGAGCGGCGCGCTCCAGCGCAACAGCTTCCATGCCTGGGAGGTCGAACTGCTCGTCGATCTCGAACAGTGCCAGATACGCTCCAACCGCCGCCGTCTGATGCGCCGGTATCAGAAGGCTGCCGTCCGCGGCCTGGAGATGGGCGCCCAGCGGCCGCTCAAGCTCTCCGAATACCTGATGCGGACCCGCGCCCGCCGCCCCCGTGCATCGGCGGCCTGAAGACGCGTGTGGGGCGGACCCCATGGTCCGCGCGGGTCCCCCTGGACCCGCTTTTCCGTCGCCCTCCCCCGCCGAATGACAGCCCGCAGCCCTGCGCTATGCTGTGAGCATGGGTTGTGGAAGCGTGCCCCCGATCGAACAAGACAAGCCCGGCGCCCGAAAGGTCTTCTGCGTCAAGTTCCAGCGCCAGATGACCGGGCTCGACGAGGTTCCCTTCGAAGGGCACCCCCTCGGCCAGCGCATCTACGAGAACGTCTCGAAAGAGGCCTGGAAGCTGTGGCTCGAGCACATGAAGATCCTCATGAACGAGTACCGGCTGAACCTGGGCGACCCGAAATCGCAAGAGTTCATCATCAAACAAATGGAGGAGTACTTCTTCGGTGAGGGCGCGGCCTTGCCGCCAGACTTCGTGCCGCCGCGCGCGAAGGCCTAGTCCCCCAGCACCAGGCAGCGGACCAATGTTACCGAGCCGCGACCGCCAGGGAGCGTCCGAAATCGCCTCGAACGTCTTGTCGTTTGAATCCCATCGGCGTTCATCGGCGTTCATCGGCGGCCATCAATCTTCTGAACGCGGCTTTGCGACATGCCCGCCCCGCCGCACCCCGAGGGTTTGGTTCCCGCTCGTCCGGCTCAGGGAGCGGACCGGACCACCGGCAGCGCCGTCCCGATCTTGAACTCCAGCAGGGCATGTGCTGAACGGAGCGCGGCCTCGACCTCGCCCGCCCCAGCCCCGCGCGCGAAGATGAATCCCAGGTAGCTCGAACCCTCCGGCAGCGGCTCCAGCTTCTGGCCGCGCTCCGCCGAGATGACCACGTCCTCGATGCCCTCGATGGAGCGGGCGCGGTCGAGCCCCGCGACGTCCTCGTAGATGCCCGCGCGCGGGATCGGAATCATCATCACTCCGCTGGCGGCGCCGTCCAGGCGGTAGCTCGCGACGTCTTCGCTCAGGGCGTGGCGCAGAATCAGTTCCTCCAGCGACACCCCGCCCGAAAAGCGCAGAGCCCGCGCGCAAAGCCCGCCGATGGGGCGCGGAGCCGCTTCGAGCATCCAGGCGCCCCGTTCGTTCCAGCGCAGCTCGGCATGCACAGGGCCGTGCGTCAGCCCGAGCGCGGCCACGGCGCGCCCGGCGGTCTCGAGGATCTGCCGCTGAACCGCTTCGCTCTCGCGCGATGGCGTCACGTAGATCGTCTCCTCGAAGAACGGGCCATCCAGCGGATCTGGCTTGTCGAACAGCGCCAGCGTGCGCAGCGCGCCGTCCGTCACCAGGCCCTCGATCGCGAATTCGCGCCCGGATATGAATTCCTCCACCTGGATGAAGCGGTCCTGCTCCTCGCGCCGCATGCGAATCTCGAGGCTGCCGAGCAGTCTCCGGATGCGTTCGAAGGCGGCCACGAATTCCGCCTGGCTGTCGGCCCGGATGACGCCGCGGCTGCCCGAGAGTCCCAGCGGTTTGAGCACGCACGGGAACGGCGCGCGGCCGGCAGCCTCGAGAGGATCGCCCCCCAGCGGCACGCGGAAGTACGACGGGACGTTCAACCCCGCGGCGCGGAAGCGCTCGCGCGCCAGGTACTTGCTGCGGCACGCCTCGACAGCAGCCGGCGGATGAAACGGGATGTGCAGCCGCTCGGCGGCCTGGGCTGCCAGGAAAGCCGGGCGGTCGCCCACCGCGACGATTCCGTCGAACGGTCCGTTCGCTTCGAGCAGCCCGGCGTAGCGGCCGGTATTGTGGAAACGCACCGTGATCGCGCCGTCCGCCCAGGGGTCGTCGAGGCGATGGCACTGGTCCGTAGCGAGGACCGGCTCGGCGCCGGCCCGCAGCGCAGCGGAAGCGAACTCGCGGGTCTGGTATCCGGTGGTGGTGGCCAGGATGAGGAGCCGTTTCGGCACACTCCTCTGTTTCCTATCGGCGTTCATCGGCGTTCATCGGCGGCCAATAATGTCCTATCCGTAGGGCGATCAGTACGCCTTGGCGATCACGGCCCGGCGGTCCACTGGCTCGCCGGTGATAATGCACTTGCCAGGACCGTCGCATTCGTCAACCAGAGGAAGGCAGCGGACCGTGGCCTTGAATTCCTTCAATCGCGCATCGCAGGCGGGATCGTCCTTGATATGCGCCGTCACGAATTTGCCGCCGCCCTTCTCGGCGGTCACGTCGGTCAGGATCGACTCCACCTCCCCGAGCGAGTTCGCCAGCACGGTATTGTCCTTCAGCCTCTGCTTGGCTCTCTCGTAAAGGTGCGCCTGCATGGTATCGAGCATCGCCGGAATGCGCGCCGCCAACGAGCCCTGCGGCACCACTTCCTTCACGCCCGTATCGCGGCGCTTCAGCACGGCGTTGCCCGACGCCAGGTCGCGCGGCCCCAACTCCACCACCAGCGGCACGCCGCGGCGCTCCCAATAAAAGAACTTGGCCCCCGGCGTCTGGCCCTCCCGATCGTCCACCCGCGCGCCCACTTCTTTGCCGATGCGATGCGCCGCTTCGAGCACCATCGCCCGCTCCTCGTCTTTGCGGTAAATCGGCACCAGCACCACTTTGTCCGGAGCCACGCGCGGCGGCAGCACCAGACCCTTGTCGTCCGAGTGGCTCATGATGAGGCCGCCGATCAGGCGCGTGCTCACGCCCCAACTGGTCTGCCAGACGTAGTCGAGACGGCCTTCCTTGCTCTGAAACTGGACATCGAACGCCTTGCCGAAATTCTGCCCCAGGTCGTGGCTGGTGCCCGCCTGGAGCGCCAGGCCGTTCTGCATCATGGCCTCGATCGAGTAGCTGCGCACCGCTCCGGCGAACTTCTCGGCCAGCGACTTCGCGCCCTTGATGACGGGCATGGCCATGACGTTCTCCGCCACATCGGCGTAAACATCGAGCATGCGCAGGACTTCTTCGAGCGACTCCTCGTGCGTGGCGTGCGCGGTGTGGCCTTCCTGCCACAGGAACTCCGTGGTCCGCAGAAACAGCCGCGTGCGCAACTCCCAACGCACCACGTTGGCCCACTGGTTGAGCAGCATCGGCAGGTCGCGCCAGCTCTGAATCCACTTGCCGAAGAAATGGCCGACGATGGTTTCCGAAGTCGGCCGGATGACGTACGGCTCTTCCAGTTCCTTGCCGCCGGCGATAGTGACCACGGCCAGCTCGGGCGAAAAGCCCTCCACGTGTTCCGCCTCGCGTTTCAGAAAGCTCTGCGGGATGAGCAGCGGAAAGTAGACGTTCTTGTGGCCGCAGGCCTTGAACCGGTTGTCGAGTTCGCGCTGGAGCACCTCCCAGACCGCGTAGCCGTTGGCCTTGATGACCATGCAGCCCTTGACGATCTCGGCGGGCTCCGCCATGTCGCCTTGCAGGACCACGTCCTGGTACCAGGTCGCGAAATCGTCGCTTCGAAGAGTGATCGGAGATTCAGCCATGTGAGTTGGGAATCTCCAGGTTAGCAAAGGGCCGCCGTCTCGCGCCGAACCAGCACTGAACCGCGAGCGTCAGCGAGCGGACCCCTACCGGCCTCCAGCGGGGACCACGGCCGCGACATCGACCACCGGCGCGAACAGGCGCGCCACCAACTCATCGCGCTCCCCGTGCAGCTCCACCACATCGCCGACTTCGACCCGCTCGAACAGGTCCACGATGTCGCGGTTGCGCAGGCGGATGCAGCCGTGCGATGCGGCGTGCCCGATGGAGCGCGGTGAGTTGGTCCCGTGAATTCCGAAGCCTTTCAGGCTGAGCCCGATCCAGCGCGGGCCAAGCGGATTGTTCGCCCCAGGTCCCACCACTTTGCCAGGATGATAGTAGGTAGGACGCGAGACCCGCGTTGCGATCTGGAACGTGCCGGTGGGGCTCGGGCTGACCGGCGCCCCCACCGCCGTGTCGTAAACCTTCACCACTTGTCCATCCACCACCAGCGCCAGCTTGCAGTCGGGGATGCTGACCACGATCCGCCTGTCCTCGGCCTCCGCCCTGCCGGCGGCCAGCAACAACAGCGCCGCCACCGTCGCCACCTTCGATTCCGTCCCGATCCGCCTCATCGCTTTTTCCTCTCGCCAGGAACCAAGGCACACCGCGGGCCAGGAGGCAACTTACTGGAACGAAAGGGGTTGAACGACTAAGCGCGCCGCGCGCTCGTGTCAGGCTCGACACGTTGTGGAAGCGGGCACACGCCGCCTACCGTTTCAGCGGGTCTTCCACCCACGGCGGCGTGGCTTCGAGCAGACGGCCCATCTCGGGCTCCAGCCGCTCCATGGCCTGCTTCATCTCCCAGGCCACCAGCCGGTAGCTGAAGTGGCCCTTCACCCCGCTGCGCAGGCGGCAGATGTACTCGGCCTCGGCGAAATCCATCTTGAAGAGGAATCGCGAGCGCGCGCCGAAGGGGACCAGGTAGTGCGCTCCCGGCTCGGGCAGCGCGCGTCCGGCCGCCAGCGCGTCTTCCATGGCGCCGCGGTATTCACTCTCGACACCGGCATCGAGGATCGCTTGCGGCACCTCGTAGCCCAGGCGGGCGGAGTATGCCTGGCGATACTGGCGGCAGCGGCGGTGGCGGTGCAGGTCGCGATACGCGCCGATATCCATCACGATGTCGTACACGTACGGCCCGCCGTGGAAGGCGCGCAGCAGCTCGTCGCGCCGCGTACGCGATCCGACGGCCACGTCGATCACTTCGCCGCGCCGCGCCGCGCTCCAGCCCGCGGCCAACTCATACAGCTCGCGGAACGGCCGGCTGGTCACGGGATACAGCAGCGTTGCGACCGCCTCGGCCGTGGCATCCTGCGGCCGCAGCAGGTCAATGCGCGGCTGTTCTGTTTCCACGGATGGCGGCAGATTGTCGGCCGCCCACCGCGCCAGGTCCGCGCGCGATGTGGCCAGATGTGCGTCGGGCTCGGTGTGGCGGGCAAGGGTGGGGCAGAGCGGCTCGGCGGGCGCGTCCGGGTTCCAGACACAATCCGGCGGCCGCGCGCAGGCCTCCGCAATCTCCAGGCCCAGGCTGCGCAGCTCGGCATACTCGGAGGCACGCAGCCGCCGCACCTGCTTCTCGAGCGTGCGAATGCTCGCCACCTGGCCGACGTTGGTCGGCACTCCCCAGAAGAGCAGGTAGCGCGCCACGTCGAAGGCGCGGGCCGCGAGAGCGCGCTCGTACGCGTCGGCTTTCATGTCCTCGGGCCGCGGCAAGCGCCCGCGCAGGTGCCCGGCCACGGCGGCGTGAATCCGCTTGTAGGCCGCGAGCAGGCCGGCCGCCGCGCCCTGGTACCTCGCGGCGTCTTCCACCGAAAAGTCTTCGGGAGTGATGAAACCCGCGCGCGAGAAATCCTGGTAGCGCGAGGATTTCGCCTGGCCGTCCCACAGCGGCTCGTCCTCGATCTCGGTAGCGGCCAGCTCCGAGATGCCCTCGAAGCACAGCACCGTGTGGCCAAGATCGGCGATGGAGGCGTGGCCGTACTGAAAGTAGAAATGCTCCAGGAACTTCGCGGAATCGTGCGTCCGCACCCAGTCGATCGACTCGCGGATGGAGTCGGGCGAGCGGCTGTAGCGCGCCAGCGCATAGGCGCACTTTTCCGGCGGCATCGGCGCAATGCTGAGCACCCGTTGGGGCATGAATGGCTATCATAGCGCTAACCTCGGGGCGGGCAGAAAACGCATCGCCGCATGCACGATTGCGCCTGCGGGGATCCGGCCGCAAACTACGGTCGCAGTACCGTACGGACTTGCCAACTCGGAAGCCCTGACCAAAGATTGTACTGAGCTGTGCGCATCTTCCTCAGCCTCGCTTCGCTCGCCTGGACTGCGGTGATTCCTGCCGCCCCGCAGACCTCCGATCTGGAATCGAACATCCAGACACAGCTCGCCAATTGCCCCAGCGGCTGCACCGTCAGCCTGCCGGCCGGCGACTTCACCTATTCCGGCACAATCACGCTCGATAGGCCCGGCCTCCGCCTGGTTGGCCAGGGCGGCCGCGCCACCCGCCTGCACTTCACAGGCCCGCCCGGCTCCGCCGCCATCGATTTCCGCCTGCGCCCATTCAGCATCGATTCGCATGGCGCGATCGAAGGCCTGGCGATCGAGCTCGAAACACCAGGGACGACTGCCATCCTGACCGGCGACGTCACCAGCGCCACCTTCCGCGACCTCTTCATCCAGTGCAACAGCCAAGCCGGATCGCGCGGCATCCTCGCCCAGCTCGATCAAGGCTGGTTCGAGCGCAACCTGTTCCAGTCCGTCGATGTGAAGTATTGTTCCGCCGGCCTCGAAATGTCGCTCGCCCCGGGCGCCCAATTCAGCAGCTTCGGCTACAACAAGTTCCTCCAGTTCGGCCTCAATCTCTCCCCGGGACAGAAGGGCGTCGTCATTGGCCCCGGCGCCATGGTGTACCACTCGCTGCTCAACTGGAATGTCAATATCGACGACGGCGGCACAACCGACGGAACCGAGTTCATTCATGTGGAGGGAACCGTCCAGTCCAACCACTACGACATCTGCGGAGAGAGCGCCAAACCATCCATCGGCATCCACGTAGCAGGTGCGGGCATCTGGAAGAACGAGCCCGCGAGCACCATCATGCTGGACAACATGGTCACCGTCCCCGCGCCCGCCCTGCGGCCGCCATTGCGGCTTCCGCTGCTCCTCGACCGCAACTAGTGGGCCGCAGACCCGGGACTGGCTCGAATTTCGCCGCACTTGCGAAATTCGTGCCTGTCCCACCATCGGTCTCCTGTCACCCATACTGCTCGACATTCGCGACGCACTACACAAGCCCCGTCAGCTTGCTCACGCGCGCTCAGCGCCAGCACCGAACCGCTTGGCTGGAGGAAATCGCCTCGAACTTTTTGTCTTTTGAATCCCATCGGCGTTCATCGGCGTTCATCGGCGGCCATCAATCTTCTGAACGCGGCTTTGCGAGATGCCCGACCCGCCGCACCCCGAGGGCTGACCGCCGAAACTGTGAACCCACCGACGAGACGAACCTGCTTGGTTCCGGCTCGTCCGGGTCAGCGAGCGGACAAACCTCCGCCGCCACGCTGCGCTATCATTGCATTTCCAATGGAAGAGACTCCGATCCCGCTCCGCACCTCCGTGCTGGTCGTCTCCTACAACATGGCCGAAGCGTTGCGGCGCTGCCTGACCGCGCTCGATCACTCGACCGGGCGCGAGAGCTTCGAAATCATCGTCGTCGATAACGGCTCGCTCGACGACAGCCTCGCCGTCGTCGACAGCTTTCCCAACGTGACGCCGCTGCGGCTGCCCCGCAACTTCGGATTCGTCAAGGCGCTGAACATCGGAATGCGCACCGCCAAGGGCGAGTTCTTCCTGTTCCTGAATCCCAAGACGGAGGTTCTGCCGGACACCGTCGCCGCCCTCACCGCGCTCCTCGATCAGGCCTCCGACGCCGTGGCCGTCAGCCCCGCTCTCGAGACGCCGGAGGGCCAGCCCGCCGGAATCCTCTACCAGCTGCCCGCACCCGGGAACCTGCGAGCGGTCGCGGCCGCCGGGGAGTTCGACGCCGCACCGGTTCCCGAGGCCGGCGCGGAGACAGTGCCGGTGGAGTTCGCCGCCTTCGCCGCGCTGCTGGTGCGCGCGTATTTCCTGAAGGGACTGCGCTACATCGACGAGCGCTACGCCCACTCCTGGACCGACGCCGAGGTCGCCATCCAGATCCGCCGCGCCGGCAAGAAGACCCTGTTCGCCCCCCGCGTTCGCGCCATCTGGCACGCCGAAGACGGCATCGAGAAAGGGATGCCCGCCGCCGCCCTCGACCTGCTCGCCGCGGACTGGACGCTGGGCGCCGCCACATACGGCGGCAAGCACTTCGGCTTCGCGGCCGGCCTGAAGGTCCGTCTCCTGGGAGCCCTCTCCGCCCTGTTCTCGGCCCGTCTGCGCCTCTTCTCCTACCTGGCCGGCGGGCAGAAGATCGACGGCACCCAGGCGGCGCTGTAGAACGCTACTCGCCCGCCAGCGCCTTCACCAGTTTGTACACGAACTCGCGCCCCTCGAACACACCCTTTGCCTCGACGCGCTCGTCCTTGCCGTGCGCGCGGATGTCGTCCTGGTCGTCCGCGATCCCGGAAATGCCGTAGACCGGCATGCCTGCCCGCCGCAGAATCCGTCCATCGCTCGCGCCCCGGCTCATGACCGGAACCACAGGAACGCCCGGCCACATCGCTTCGGTCACGTCCTTGGTCGCCTTCATCACCTCCGGGTTGAGCGGCGAAGGCGGACTGCCCACCTCGCCAATCGGACTGTCGGCAGCCGTGGTGATGGTGATGGCGGGGTCGTCGATGACCCGGCGCAGCGTTCGCTCCACCTCGAGCGGCGCCTGCCCGGGCAGGATCCGGCAGTTCACGGTGGCGCGCGCGGATTGCGGCAGCGCGTTCTCCGCATGGCCCGCCTGCACCATGGTCGCCACGCAGGTGGTGCGCAGCTCGGCATTCAGATCCGGCGCCAGCGAGACCAGCCGGACCATGGTTGGGACCGGCGGGCTCTCCAGCACCCCCGCTATGGCGTTCGCCATCTCGCCCAGCATCCCAGCCTGCACTGCTCGCAGGTACTCTCGCCGGCCCTGGTCGAGCATCATCGGGAACTCGTAATGGTCCAGCAGGAGTAGCGCCCTCGCCAGCTCGTAAATCGCGTTGTGCTTGCGCGGCACCGAGCTGTGCCCGCCCTTGTCCTTGGCCTCGAAGATGAGCGTCAGGAACCCCTTCTCGCTGTACTGCACTTCGTTCAGCAGCTTCTTGCCGCCCTTGATTTCCAGGCCTCCGCCGTCCAGGTTGATGCAGTATTCGGCGGCGATCAGCGGGCGGCGGTTCGCCAGCAGCCAGGCGATGCCGTTCTCCGTGCCGCCTTCCTCGTCCGCCGTCAGCGCCAGGATCAGGTCCCGGTCGGGCTTGTAGCCTTCCTTTTTCCAGCGGATGAAATTCGCCACCAGGACGGCGTCTCCGTCCTTGATGTCGCTGGTCCCGCGGCCATAGTAGAAGCCGTCCTTCTCGACGAACTGGAACGGATCCGTGGTCCAGTCCTCGCGTTTCGCCTCGACCACGTCCAGGTGAGCGATCAGCAGGATCGGTTTGCGCGCCCCGGTCCCGTGAATCCGCGCCACCAGGTTGTTGCGCTCGGGGCGCGGTCCCACGATCTCGATGTCGGCGTCGGGAAAGCCGGCGGCCTTCAGCCGCGCCGCCACCTTCTCCGCGGCCACGCCGGTACTGCCGGTCGAGTGCGTGGTGTTGGTCTCGATAAGCTCGCGGAGAATGTCGCGCACCAGCGCGTTCTCCGGATTCGTCGCATCTTGTTGCGCCAGGGCCGCGGCGCCTGTGAACAAAGTGGCCCAGAAGATTCGCGAGAGCATGTAATTGCATTTTACCGTGAACCGGGGGAGGAGCGTCCCGGCTGCAACCGGGGCGGGAGAGGGGCGTTGGGAGTGTCCGATTTTGGGACTGGGTTGAATGTCACTGCTGTCCAAATTGCGCCAGAGCGCCTGAAAGCGGCATTGAAAGCAGAGGGCTTGTTGGTGTCGTTTTGTCATTTCTAGTATCAGGTCTCATTATGCTGTCCAAACTACGGCCTTCCCTCCCACAGCAGAAGTTGA
>DATNLV010000535.1:0-3412 GCA_035602665.1 Bryobacteraceae bacterium
TGCGGCCGTCCGCCATGGGCAGGCGCATGCAGCCGTAGCCGAGGATGGACAGGCGGTCGCCGTTGGCGGGCATGGTGCGGTAGAGCATAAGGGGTTTACGATAACACGAGCGGACAGGGCTGCCGCTTATTGCCGGCCAAAGAGCAACCAGCGCAACCGCGCGCCGAGTGGTTGCACGGACCGGACGTTGTGGAGAACTAAGCGCAATCGCACGCGGAAAGGCGGCTGACAGCGGACGTCTTCGTAAATCAGGCCCTGGTTGCTCATTCGCTCACGGAAACCGAACGCCTTGAGGTTGCGAGATTCCGGCGGTCGCGAAGGAAAGCCGGCGAGTTCTTTCTTCACGCTGGTGCCAAACTGTTCCAATCGCGGGTCCGTGGCGGGCACTAACGCGGCGACCTTGCTGAACGAGGCGGCCGCGTCCAGGCCGAGCTTCGCTGCTGAATGGTAGAGCAGCGCAAGCGCCGTCATGTCGTCCCGGATGTCGCAGCGCCCGCCCTCGACGCCCACGGCCAGCAGACCCAGCCTGATCAGTTCGGGCGAATTCCGCCTGAGTGCTGAAGCGGCCAACTCCGAAGCGAACGCCAGAAGAGCGGCTCCGGATTCCCTGCTCAAGCGCTCAGTGACCTTCACACGGCCGGCTTCGTCAGCCTCCTCGAACGCCGCAAGGACGGATCTGAACACCTCCTCGGGGACGCGCGGGTGCAAGGGGGCCGATAACCGGGCGGCCGCGTTGTTGAGAATATCGATCGCGTCGTCTGGCACGAGGCGCCTCCGCTCATGGAGTTTATCACCTCGAGCGAGCACAAGAGCCTCGACACGAGTGTCGAGGCGGCAGGCAGGAGTGCCTGCGCCACAAATGCAACCTACGCCGTGGCGGTTCGGCGCGAGGTCAGGATGGCCAGGGCCAGGCACACCGCGATCAGGAGATTGCCGACCACCGGGGGCGCGATGAAGTAGCGCCAGGACAGCAGGGCGAGGCACAGGTGGCCTACCAGGAACGTCGCCAGAATGGGACGCAACGGCGCGGCGTCCTTGCTGGCCAGCGAGCCGAGCTGCCAGAAGAAGACGGCCCCGACGAGCATGGTGATGGTGGCCGCGAGGCCTTCTCCGAGGTAGAAGTCCCAGTAGCTTCGAGTGACTCCCATGACCTGGAACTGGTTGGTCTTCATGGCCAGCACCGCGGCCGCTTGCACGCCCGGCGCCACGCTGCCGAAGACTCCGCCGACGGTGTGCCCCACGGCGATCAGGAACGACAGAACCGATGCGGCCCTCAGGAAGAGCACGGGTTTCATAGGGCTCCGGCCGCCTTGGCGAATGCCGCCAGAGTGTTGGCCCAGGCATTCGGGCCGTCCAACATGGAACGGAGTTGCTCGTAGCCCTCGCCGTGGCGCTCGAGACAGCTATGCGTGAGCTCGACCAGGGTGGCTGAAGGGCCTTCGGCCGTGAAGCGGATCTCGACCTCGCTGGCCTTGGCCAGGTCGGGATTGAACCTCCAGTCGGGCCCCAGGTGCCAGGAGAACGTGACCGAATGCGGCGGTCCCCAGGCCAGGACGCGGCCCCAGTTGCACTCGTTTCCCTGCGCGTCGCGCTCGTACCAACGGCCGCCGGTGCGCGGCTCGACGAAGATGGTCTCAAAGGGCTGGGCGCCGATGTGATGCTCGGCGGGCCACCATGTCTCCATCTGCTCGACGAAGACGGAAAAGGCGCGTTCGACGGGTACTCCGACGCGCACGCTCTTACGTACGACGGCTTCTTCTATCTGCGGCATGTTTTCCCCTCGGTTTGGATTGTTCAGCGGTGGCTTGGAACGCACTCATGGCCTTCTCCCAGACGCGGTCAAAGTGCGCGCGCAACAGAGCGATGCCTTCGGGATTCAGCTGGTAGAGGCGGCGGGTCCCGTCCCTGGTGTCGGTGACCAGGCCCGCGTCCTTCAGCACTTTCAAGTGCTGTGAGACGGCGGGGCGGCTGACGGGCAAGGTTCCGGCCAGCTCGTTCACGGCCAGCGGGCCTTTGGCGAGCTTCTGGAAGATGGCCATTCGGGTGGCGTCTCCCAGGGCTTCCAGGCCGCTCTGTAGGTAAGCATCCACTAACGGTAAGTTATCACTTACGGATGGGGGGTGTCAAGAGGTTTGTTGGCGGGACTCAAGTCCCGCGCGGGCTGAAGCCCGCCCCCCTAGCGCCTCAGCGAACTCACGCGGATTTGTGGCGGGGAGTTGGCAGGCGAAGTTCTCGCAGAGGTAGGCGGCGGCTGGCTCGGGCGGATAAGGCTCCGGCGCGTGGGCGGCTCGCAGCACGGTCGCGAAGGGGAGGAACCGGCGGCGCAGTTCGTCGAGGAACGGCTCGATCGCTTCGCTTGAGCCGGCCAGCACGATCTGGACGGGCTTCGAACGGCTGTACTCGAGGGCCGCGAGCATCTGCGGCATCGCTTCGGGGGCTTGTGAGAGACGGGGAGCGAAGGCGGCGAGCGCTTTCGCCGCGGTGTCCTCGAAATCGCGGCGGCCGGTGAGGCGGGCCAGGCGCTGGAGGTTCAGAATGGCGATGGCGTTGCCGGAGGGCTCGGCGCCGTCGTAATCGTCCTTGAGGCGCAGGACGAGCGATGGCTCGCCGGCGGCGGTGGCGAAAAAGCCGCCGGCTTCAGGGTCTTCGAAGAGGGAGATCATGGTCTCGGTCAGGCGGGTGGCGGTCTCGATGCGGACGACGTCGAACTCCACCTGGTAGAGATCGAGAAGGCCCTGAACGAAGAAGGCGTAGTCGTCGAGGAACGCGGGAATCGCGGCATCGCCTTCACGGAAGCGGCGCAGGAGCGTGCCGGCAGCGGCGTCGTACATACGCGCGAGAACGAAATCGGCGGCACGGCGCGCGGCGTCGAGGTAACGGGCGTCGGCGAGCACTTGCGCGCCCTTGGCGAAGGCCGAGATCATCAGGCCGTTCCAGGCGGTGAGGATCTTGTCGTCGAGGTGCGGGCGGACGCGGCGGGAGCGGGCTTCGAGAAGGCGCGCGCCGGAGGCAGGCGGGAGCGCTTCGCCGACGAGGGAGAGAATGTTCTCGGCGGGGAACTCGTGGCTGTTGCCGAATTCTGTGACTCCGTAGGCTTGGTTGAAACGCTCGGCGTCCTGGCCGAGGACGGCGTCGACCTCCGCCTTGGTCCAGACGTAGTACGCGCCTTCGACTTTGACGGTGGGCTGGGCGGGATCTTCGACGCTGTCGGCGTCCTCGGCGGAGTAGAAGCCGCCCTCGGCGTCGGTCATGTCGCGAAGAACGTAGTCGAGCGTGCTGCGCGCGGCGTCGGCGTAGAACTCGTCACTCGAGAGCTGGTACGCCTCCAGATAGGCGACGGCCAGCTGGGCCTGGTCGTAGAGCATTTTCTCGAAGTGGGGGACGAACCAGTGGTCGTCGGTCGCGTAGCGGT
>DATNLV010000552.1:0-24455 GCA_035602665.1 Bryobacteraceae bacterium
TCCGCATAGACTGTGTAGACCTCGCGCAGGCCCGCAAGATGAGGCGCGTCAAACAGTACCCGCCCGTCGAGCAGAACGTCGGAGGGCATGTGATTCCCGTAACCGTATGTCAGGCGTAGTGGCGTGCCGCCGGCCAGCGGCACCAGCTCGATCTGATAGCCGGCCGGCGTGTGCCGCGCATACACGAAGCTGTCGCCCGGCATGTAGAACGGCCGGATGCAATCTTCGTCACCCGAGGTTATGCGCCGCGGCGAGCCGCCGGCGATGCCGGTCTCCCAAATCTGCCACGGCTCCCCTGGTTTCTGCTTGCCCGCGAACAGCACTCGCGTGCCGTCGAAGGACACGGCGGCGTCCGCCGAGGCCGCGAATCCGGGGACAAACGCGCGCGCCGGGCCGCCTTCAACGAGCATGAGACGCGCGCCGGCCGGGAACCGCTCGCCGCCTTGCGGATCGTAACGCGCCGCCTCAGTGTAAAGATATGGCGAACCCGCGCCCGCCATCGCATACGCAGATAGCAGGAAGAAGACAGTAACTAAGTAGCGGACCTTGAGACTAACCACTCCGAAAGATTATAACGTGCCCTATTTCAAAGCACCTATAGTGCGTTTCCATTAGTGGGTTCCGTGCTGGATGCTTCTTCCACCTCCCGGTACACGTCGCGCTTGGAGAGACCGCGCTCGCGAGCCACGGCTTTCATGGCGTCCATGCGGCTCATCCCGGCGCGCTCGAGCGCTTCGACGGCCTCTGGAATCGGCGTCTCGTCGTGCTCTTCGTGGCGGTCCGCTTTGGCCACCAGCAGGGTGCATTCGCCTTTGAGCGTGATGTGCGCGTGCCGCAGCTCCGCCGCCGTGCCGCGCAGAAATTCCTCGTGCAGCTTCGTGATCTCGCGCGCCACCACCACCTGCCGCGCCCCCAACACCTCTTCGATATCGGCCAGCGTCTCGAGCAGCCGGTGCGGAGCTTCGTAAAAAACCAGCGTCGCGGGTTCGTCCTTGAGCCTCTGCAGCGTCTTGCGCCGCTGCGCGGAGCGGGGAGGCAGGAAGCCGCCAAAGTGGAACTCGTCGGTGGGCAGCCCGGAGGCGGCCAGCGCCGCGAGCGCCGCCGAGGGACCGGGCAGGGGCTCGACGCGAATCCCTTTGGCGACGGCCTGCGTCACCAGGCGGTAGCCCGGATCGGAGACCAGAGGCGTGCCCGCGTCCGAGACCAGCGCCACGCTCGCGCCCGCCTCCAGCTTCTCGATCAGTTCTGGCGCGCGCAGCGTCTCGTTGTGCTCGTGGTAACTCACGGTGGGTTTTTGAATGCCGTAGTGATCGAGCAGCTTGCGCGTCTGCCGCGTGTCCTCGCAGGCCACCAGGTCGGCTTCGCGCAGAACGCGCAGCGCGCGCAGCGTGATGTCTTCCAGGTTCCCGATCGGGGTGGCTACCAGGTACAGCGTTCCGGGCATTAGCTCCAGTCTATGTCAGGTCCGCTCCGCCTGACACTGACAGCTGACGGCTGACAGCTGCCGCCGCGGCTCCTAGAAGCTGAACCGCAGACCCATCTCCAGGCGCCGGTTCCCCGCCCCGCTGACCGGGCCGAACGCGTTCGCCAGGCTCAGCGACTGCCCGAAGAACTCGGAACTCAGGTTGCCTATGACCGCGCCGGGATTGGTGCTGTTCAGCAGATTGCGCGCCGACACGCTGAGGGTCAGGTTGAAGCGGTGGTCCGTCAGCGGGTCCGAAAAGACGCCGCGCATGCCGCCCCCGCGTCCGCCTCCCATCATCGGTGGGCCGCCCGGCCCGCCGCCGCGCGGACCGCCAGGCCCGCCGCCGAACGCAGGCGTCGCGGCCGAGCGCGCTTCGCCGAATCCGAACACCTTGCTCACACGCAGATTGACGGCGAAGTAGCCCGGGCTCTGCCCGTAGTTCCGCGGGATGAGCGCGGCGCCCGGAGCTGGATTCGGGTTGAACCAACCCCACTGCGTCTGGATGGCCCCGGCCTGGCCGGGAGTCGCGAAGGACGGCCGGTCGTTGAACTCGGTGTCGCCGTTGTTGTCCACACCGGTGGTGATGTTGAACGGCGAACCCGAGCGCGCGGTGATGAACGGGCTCAGCCGCACGCCCCAGCGCGTCATGAGCGATCCGGCCAGCATGAACCGGTGGCGAACATCCAGCGACGAGCGCCCCCATTCCTGCGCCAGGTTAGAGGTGCTTACGGGAAACGTGTAGGCGCCATCGGTGTCGCTCATGGCCTTGCTCAGGACATAGAACGCGAAGAACGAAATGTTCTTGTTGATCCGGCTGTTGACGTTCGTCATCCACTGCGTCTGCCGGTAAGATCCGCTGGATTGAACGTGCTCGGTCACGTTGTCGGCGGAAAGCTCGGCCACCGAGCGCAGCAGGTGCTCGCCCTTTGCGTACAGAAACGTGCTCGCCACCGTCGTACTCCAGGGCAGCTGCCTCTCCACCCCGAGCGCCGACTGCATCGTACGCGGCGCCCGCAGTCCGGGCTGCACCTGGAAAAGCCATGCGCGCCCGCTCGCCTGCGCTTCGACCTGGGCCAGCGTGGGCACCGTGGTAAACGAAAAGAAAGTCGGATTGAAATCGAGGAACGACTGCTGCGCGGTCCCGTTGTAGCGGTCCGCCTCCAGCGTCAGGCTCTCGCTGAAGCGATCGTAGAACATCCCAAATCCGCCGCGAACCACCGTCTTCCCGTTGCCCTTCGATCCGCCATCGGGCGACCATGCAAATCCGATGCGCGGCGCGATGTCGTGCCAGTCGTGGATGTTGGTCTGCGTCTCGTACCGCAGCCCCAGGCTCACGGTCAGGTTCGGGCGCATGCGCCAGTCGTCCTGGAAGAACGGCGCCACATCTACGCGCGAGAGGCTCGCTTCCGGCGCGCCTGCCGACCGGTTGTACTCCGTCGGGAAAAAGCCGGGTACACCCAGGACAACCTGCTGGTACTGATACAGAGAGGTGAATAGATACGTCCCCAGGAAATTGTTGGGGGCAGTATCGTCCAGCGTGAGCGCGCGCAGCCGAATCCCGAATTTCAGGCCGTGCGCCCCCTTCGCGATGGTCGTGAAATTCTGTAGCTCGTAGTGCTTTTCGGTCTGCAGGGAATGCCCCGCCGCCAGGCCGCCGGTGACGAACTCGGGCGCCGATATGGTCGGCAGGTTGTCAAGACCGTTCGAGTCCGTCGCGTCCTGCTCGAAGTGGAAGCGGATCTCGTCGATGGTGCGCGGGCTCACCACGATCGTGTCCGTGAGCGAGGCGTCGTGTTCCGTCTCGAGCGAGTTGTAGGCCTGATCGGCCAGGGAGAAACCGCTCGACAGGCCGGCGTTGGTCCGGCTGGAGCGCTCGTAGCTGTAGCGCGCCACCAGGGTCTGGTTCTTGCTCAACTGGTAGTCCAGGCGCGGGCTCAGCGTCGTCCGCTCTATCGGCGTCACAACAGCATCCTGGATCCTGGGCGGGTTGGTTGCCCAATTCGAAGACACCAGCGTCGGGTCCGGGTTGATCGCGTTGATCAGCGCGTTGTCGTCGATGTCCCGCCGCTCGAAGTCCACAAAGAAGGACGCCTTCTTGCTGATGGGCCCGGTCAGATTGCCGCCGTACTGGCGGGAATGGAAATCGGGCTTGTTCTCAGCGTACGGGTTGCGCGAGTTGAGCAACCCTCCGCTGTCGTTGAACATGAGCTGCCCGTGGAACTTGTCCGTCCCGGGCTTGGTGAGGATCTCGATGCGGCCGTAGCCCAGCCGGTCGTACTCCGAGGAGAACGGGTTCTGGTTGATCCGGATCTCGCGGATGGACGCCTTCGGAGGCAGCCGCGCGTTCGAAAAGCCATCCACGTAAATCTCGCCGCCGCTGGGACCGGCGGATGGCCCCGCCAGGGCTTGCAGGTCCGCCTCCATGTCGTCGGGGTCGTCCGCCAGGGCGTCCAGGTCGCTTCCGCGCAGCACCAGCGCCGCCGCGTTGTTCGATGCCTCGGTACTCACGGTCGGCTTGCTTTCGGCCTCGACCGTGACCTCCTGCTTCTCAAGCGCGACCTCGAGGCTCGCATCGAGCGTCGCGACGCGCCCGGAGGCTATGTCCACCTTGCCTCGAAACACTCCGAAGCCCGCCGCCGCGATCCGCACCGCATACGTCGCCGGAGCCAGACCGGTCATCGTGTAGGACCCGGTCTGGTCCGTCACCGTGGTGCGCTCGACGCCACTGGCCGTCACCGCGACCTTCACGCCCGGGATTACCGCCCCGCTGCTATCGGTCACCTTCCCCTTGAGCGTTCCGGCATTGTCTTGCGCCTGCGCGGCCGCGGCCAGCACGGCCAGCAGCACCATCAAACGAGCCTTTTGCATGTTTAATCCAGTTCCTAGAATGTCGTTACTGCGGGCCGACTTCGAAGTTCAGCGCGTTGCCCAACCCGCCCATGGCAGGGCCACCCGACGCGCTGGCCAGCAACGGCTCGACGCCAGCCACCACCACGATCGCCGTCGCCTCCGATGCCTCCGCGCCTTTCGTGCTGGAGATGATGAGGGCGTCGCCCGGCTTCAACTCGGCCAGCGTCAGCGCGGGCATTCTCTCGAGCGCCTGCTGGAAGTCGAACCCGCCGCGCGGTCCGCGGGCTCCGGCGCCGCCCGGTCCGCCCGGTCCACCGCCTTGACCGCCCTGCCACTGCGGCGGAGGTCCACCCTGACCCGGCTGCCCTGGCCCCGCGGGCGCTGCCCCGCCATTCGCCGCCGCCTGCAGCCTGCGCGCGATCATCGTCGCCACGCCCTCCGGCATCCGGCGCAGCAGCGAGTCCGCCTTGACTCGGATCAGCACGGGCTTCTTGGTCTCGAGGTCGGTGACGCGAATCTCGCCCGCGGCCGCGTCTACCGACTTGACCTGCCCGGCGATGTTGCGGAACGCCCCGAACACGACCTCTTCCGCCTTGATCCTGCTCCCGTCGGCGCTGCGGTCGCCCAGAACCCGCAGGTGATCGCCTACGCTGAGAGCCTCGAAGGAGCTGGCTTGGGCGTCGGAGAACCGCACGGAGTCCGGCGCGTACTGGCGGAAGACGGCACCCGCCGGAGCCTCCACCGTGACCACGCGCGCCGCTTCCCGCGCTCCTACCGAAATCGTGATTTCGCGGCTCGCCGGATTGGTGGCCGTCACGGCGCCGGCCGTGCCCCGTTTCTGCCACTCCGCCCGGTCCGCGGCGTGCTTCTTTGCAACGTCCGCGCGGGCCATGACGAGGACTCTCGACGCCTCGACCGATCCGTGGTCTTCCGACATCCGGCCGCGAGCCAGGATGCGATCTCCAACAACGATGTCTTCCAGGTGAATCGGGGTGGCGTTCTTCAGGTCCTTCTCACCCAGCGGTACACGCAGGTAGACCGTCTTGTCCGTCAGTTTCACGGTAAGCGCGCCGCCCGAATCCGGCTTGAGCGCGATCTCATGGGCGGCCGCGGTCACGGCGGTCACCTCGCCACCCACGCGGGTGATATCCCCCGCCGGAGGCGTGGTTTGCGCGAAAGAACCCACCGCCAACAGCCCGAGGATGAACAGACACAAATAAAGCTTCATGGACGCTTCCTTCATCAAGACGTAAGGCGAAGTTCGATTGCGGCAGGTAACGCGGGCACCCAAAGAAAGTGTTGCAACGCGCTAATCGGTGAAACCACCGCCCTCGGCCGAGTCAGTCAGCTCGGGGGCCGCGATCTCCTCGGCTGCCTCGCCCTGCTCCTCTTCTTCCTTCAATCCCCGTTCCTGCAAGAAGAGCCGCCGCAAGGTTCTGAGGTCGTTCAGGATGCGCCGGCTGGTGCCCATATGCAGCGCCAGCTTCGCCAGATTGTAAGACACCAGTTGCAGAGCCTGCTGGCGCCTCTCCGACTGCTGCTCGGCGCTGGCTTGCTCGATCTCCCGCCGGGTCTCCTCGATCGCGTCGCAGAGAAGCTCGACGAACTGCAGCGCGCTCTCGATATTCTCGAACGGACTTTCAGGCTCAGTGTCCACAGAGATCCAGGGGTAACCCTTTAATTATAACCGGCTGCGCGGCTAACCAACCATCCACCATCCACCATCCACCATCGACTACCATACAGTCATGCTCGGATACGACAGCCGCGCCGCCCGTGCCGCGTGGTCGGTGTTCCTGGTCGCCTTCCTTCTGGCAACTGTGTACTGGCTCCGCAGCGTTCTGCTCGTCTTCGTCCTGGCGATCCTGTTCGCGTACCTGCTATCGCCGCTGGTGAACCTGGTGGACCGCTTCGTCGCCCGGGGCCGGTCGCGCACGTACTCGCTCGCCGGGGTCTACGTAGTGCTGGTGGTCTTGCTCGTCGTGGGCAGCATCCTGATCGGAAACAAGGTGGCCGAGGAGGCTGCCAACCTGGCCGCGGGCTTCCCCAACTTCGTGGGCGCGCTGAAGCAGAAGCTTGCATCGCCTGACCCGGTCTGGCTCCAACCCGTGAAGCTCTACGCCCTGGAGCAGGTCGACCTGCACGCGCCAACCTTTGGCTCCGACGCCCTGCCCGTCATCCAGAGGCTCGGCTGGCGGCTGGTGGCCGCACTCAGCAACGTGGCCTACCTGGTGCTGATTCCCATCCTCAGCTTCTTCTTCCTCAAGGACGGGCGGAAGCTCACGGACCAGGTTCTCGCGCTCGGTAGCGGGAGGCGTCGCGAAATGTGGGAAGACATCCTCTCCGACCTGAACGTCCTGCTGGGGCAGTTCATGCGCGCTCTGGTGATCATCTCAATGGCCACGCTGACCTTCTACAGCATCTTCTTCGCGATCGTCGGCCTGCCCTACCCCATCCTGCTCGCCAGCGTCGCCGCGGTGCTCGAGTTCATTCCGCTGGTTGGGCCTGTGACGGCGGCGGCGATCATCCTTCTGTCCGCCGCGCTCTCCGGCGCCGGCCACATCGTGCTGGTCCTGGTGTTTCTGATCGCTTACCGGTTCCTCAACGACTACGGATTGAGCCCCCACCTGATGTCCTCGGGGACCGCGCTGCATCCCCTCCTGGTCATCTTTGGAGCGCTGGCCGGCCATGAGCTGGCCGGAATCCCAGGCATGTTCCTCTCCGTACCGGTGCTGGCCGCGCTCCGCGTGCTCTACGTCCGCGCTCGCAAGGCGCAAGCCCTGCCGGCGTCATAGCAGCTTCCGCACCCAAGGCTCGATCCTGGCGGGAGCGGTGCGCGGCGCGAAGCGCTTCACAACGCCTCCCTCCCGGTCCACCAGAAACTTGGTGAAGTTCCACTTGATGGCGTTGCCAAACCAGCCGGGCGCGCGATCTTTGAGGTACTTGAACAGCGGATCGGCGTTCTCGCCGTTGACATCGATCTTCCGGAAGACCGGGAACGCGACGCCGAATCGAGTCTGACAGAAGGTCTGAATCTCCCGATCCGAACCCGGCTCCTGGTGGCCGAACTGGTCGCACGGGAAAGCCAGGATCTCGAAACCGCTCTCGCCGAGCTTGCCGTAAAGCTCCTGCAGCCCCTGGTACTGCGGAGTGAAGCCGCACTTGCTGGCCGTGTTCACGATCAGAAGAACCTTGCCGCGGTAGTCCGCCAGCGCCTGTTGCCGGCCGTCGTTGAGGACGGCGCTGAACTCGTAAACAGTCTGTGCCGGGTCCATACCTCCACACATTTTACCTCATGAACTTTTTTTTAGTCGCATTGGCCCTTCGAATGCTACTACAATTTGGCAGATGGACGTTCAAAACAACACGCTGCCGGACCTGGCAATCGCCCGGCAGAAGAGTGGCGTATCTCTGGCTGAGATCGCCGCGGACACGAAGATCGCGGCTTCCTACCTCCGCGCCATCGAAGAAGGTGTTTTCGACCGGCTGCCCGGTGGTATTTACACGGTCAGCTACATCCGGCAGTACGCGCGGGCCATCGATTACGATGAAGACGAATTGGTCCGTTACTACTACCGGGTGACGGGTACGGAACCCCCGCAGGAGCCCCCGACGCCGGCGTCAAAGGCGTCTTCCGGCCCCTTGGCACGCTGGGCCCGCGTGCTCGGCTAGCCGCCCGGGCGCGGCATCTTCCTGGCACGCGTCACAATCTCGTCCGGTGCGTGCGTTATCATGTCGTAGGAAATGCTTTCGGAGCACGCGCGCCCGCGGGGCGTCGAATGGCGCTGATCACCATATCCGGGCAGCCTGCCAGCCGCCAGGAGGAAGTGGCGCGTTCGGCGGCCCAACTCCTTCAGTTCGAGCTGGTGACCGAGTCGCGCCTGGCCGCCATTTTTACCCGCGAGTTCGGCAGCGAGGTCGCCGTCCCCGACAAGGCCTTTGCGCCCGCGACCATTTCCGTGGTGGCGCGCCTGGCCACCGAACACCACCTGGTGTTGGCGGCGGAAGGCGCCGAGCTCCTCTTTCACGATTTCCCCGGCCTCCTGAGGGTATACGTCGTGGCGCCCGAGTCACGCCGCATCGGCACCCTCATGCTGGACCATCGTCTCGACCGCAAGCCGGCCCGTTCCCTGCTCCGCCAGCTCGAGACCGAGCGCAAGGCCGGCCGCGTGCGGAGGTTCGGCCGCGCCTCGGCGCCCCCTCAGTTGTTCGATATGGTGCTGAACACCGAACTGCTCGAGCCGGAGGGCGTCGCCGAGCTGATTCGAATTGCCGCCGGCCAGCGGGGCCTCGCCGAGATAGGGCTGCTGTCTCCAGCCGCCGAGGCGCACCTCCAGTTTCAGGTGCGGCTCAAACTGGCCAAGTACGGCATCCAGCCGCCGGGCCGGGTCAGCCTCAAGAGTAAGTGCTTCGTCCACCCGAGCGAAGAGGTGTTCGCCAACCTCCTCGATTTCTACCGCGTCGCCTGGGACTACGAGCCGCGCAGCTTCCCCATCCAGTGGGACAAGGACGGCCGGGTGCTCGAAGCCTTCACGCCCGATTTTTACCTGCCGGAGTTCGATCTCTACGTCGAGCTGACCACGATGAAGCAGTCGCTGGTCACCAAGAAGAATCACAAGGTGAAGTTATTGCGCGCCATTTATCCCAACGTGAATATCCAGGTCTTTTATCAGAAGGATTTCGAGAATTTGATTTTCAAGTACGGTCTGGCGGAGCGCGGTCCGGCGCCTCAGCCCGAGACGATCTCCAAATGAGACCCGTCCCTCCCGAGATCGAGCGCGTGCTGTTTACCGAAGAGCAGGTGGAGCAGCGCATCGCCGAAGTCGGCGCGGAAATCTCGAACAAGTACCGCGGCGGCGAGCTCAAGCTGATCGGGGTGCTCAAAGGCTCCGTGTTCTTCCTGACCGCGTTGGCCAAGCGCATCGACGTTCCGGTGAAGATCGACTTCCTGTCGATCTCGAGTTTCTCCAGCAAGACCGGGGCCCCCGGCCTGGTGCGCATTGCCAAGGACCTCGACGAGAGCATCGAGGGCGAAGACGTGCTGCTGGTGGAGGATATCGTCGATACTGGCTTCACCGCGCGCTACCTGCTCCAGAGCCTGGCCGCGCGCGGGCCGAATTCGCTTTCCGTGTGCACCCTGCTCGACCGCACCTCGCGGCGGATCGTCCAGATTCCAGTCTCGTTCCGCTGCTTCGAGATTCCGGACCGGTTCGTGGTCGGCTGCGGCCTGGACTACCGCCAGCTCTACCGCAACATGGGCTACATAGCGGTGATGAAGCACGAAAAGGGGCAGTGAGGAATTAAGATGCAGCGGGTGTATTTGTCCGCGATCTAATGAAGGATTATTCTCGAAATTAGGATATAAAACGTATTGCTGAGCGTAAGTTTTCGAGCTAATCTAAGTTACCAGCCGTTGGAGGCTGGTCCCAATGGATCGCCTCAGAGTGCTATTCGTCTCCTCGGTCCGCGAGGATGCAGGGATGCTAGCCCGGTTTCTCAACCCGGATTCCGTCGAGTTCAAGCACGTCTCCAGTCTTCATGACGCGCGCCAAACCCTCGGCCAGGGCTCGTTTGGGGTGGTGCTGACCGAAGCCTATCTGCTGGATGGCGATTGGAAGGACGTGCTGGGCGTCACGTGGGAACTGGAAACCGCTCCCGCCGTGGTCGTCACGCATCGGTTTGCGGACGATCGGTTCTGGGCCGAAGTGCTCAACCTGGGATGCTACGACATGCTGGCGCAGCCGTTCGACGCCAGAGAAGTGCAACGCATACTCACCTCAGCCTGCGGGCAGCCCAACGCCAAACCTGCCGAATGCGAGTGGCAGGCGTCGCGGCCCCTCAGGGTTGCGAGCTAGGGTAGACTGAGCGGCTGTGGACCATCGGTTCGCCGCCCTCTGCCTCACGATTGTGTCCACTGCCGGGGGCGCCTGGGCCGGCTCACAAGACCAGCGAACATTCGTTGCCGAGCCGCGACCGCAAGGGAGTCCCCATGGCCCTGCAGGCCGCCCATGGCGATGAAGACGCGGCCGGCACAGCGGGGCGATGTTCGCCTGTTGTTCCCCGCGTCTTCAACGGAGCGGACCGTGCGTCGGCTCAAAGCCCTTCCCCGGCGACCGAAGAGCTTGACTGCATGCTTCCATGCCGTGCCCAGCGCTTATGATCGGCTCGGTCGCTTCCCAACTGGTTTCGCTCGCTCGCGTCGCTCCTCGGCTCCACAACGGTCCGCTCCCTTGCGGCTCGCTAACGAACGCGTGCACGTCGGAGCATTTCTCGACGCTTTGCCATGAGGCCTTGTGCATCGGGCTCCAACACTCCCGTGGCCGCGAACGTAACAGAATACCTCAAACACCGCTCCCTTGCGGTCGCGGCTCGGCCGGGCGTACGGCCAGTGCTCTGACCGCCAGGTCCGCTCCCTTACGGTCGCGGTTCGGTGCTGGCACGGAACCGCGCGCGTCAGCAAGCGGGCGAAACAATCCCGCTGGTTCCGCGCGACCCAATACAATATGAAGTTGGTGCCTGTCACAATGAACCGGCTTGTCCTCATCCTGTCCATGCTCGGCGCGATGGAAGCGGCTTCCCTGCCTCCCCTGGTCTGCCCCGCCGGTGGTCCGATTGGAAGCGTTGACCTCCGCGTGAGTTCTCCGCGGGGCCCGGGCGAGCCGTTGCCGCTCAGAACCATCAACCGTCTGGAGGAGGGCGACACGCTGCTCTACCGCCCGGTCCTGCGTCCCGGCGAGCAGCGCAAAGGCGAGGTGGCCATGGTGCTGGTCCCCGCCGACAAGATCGCCACCGGCGAGAAGATCCTCATCCTGGAACCCAAGCCAGCCGCCAAGGCGGAGCAGTGGACCGTGCCCTGGCGCGTCGCTGTGGTCGCCTACGTCTACGGCCCCTCCGGCCTGAACGCGCGAAAGGTCAGGACCTTCCTGTCCCAAGATGACGGCCTGGTGGCGCAATTGGCCGACTATGCCGAGAAGACCGCTCAGACCGAGGCTTTGATCGCGGCGCTCTCCTCTCCCACCAGCTCATCCGCGAACGTGCAGGCGGCCTTGCAGGGCTTTTCGGCGCAGTACGGGCTCAACAGCCAACTCGACCGCACCGCCTCGCCGAACCAGCAAGCGCTCGTCATGATGCGCACGCTGAATCCTGCTATCGCGGGTTACGACCCCATCTCCCCGCAAGGCGCCCCGCAACTGGGACAGACGGCCGGCCTGGCAACTTCCGTGGCCGTGATGTTCTTCGGGAGCCCGGTCGGCTTGGCCGCCGGCGGCACGGCCATGCTCATGGAACTGCGCTCGGTGGCGTTCCCGCGGTCTGAGTTCCGGTCGTCCTTTTCCCAGTCGATGCCGAACGACGTCTTAGGGTTGTGCGGACGCCGCGACCCGGTCCCGCCGCATACCAAGGTGGCCTACCTGTGGGCTTCGCGCGTACCGAACGCCGGGCCGCCGCAACTGATGGTCGAGAAGGGCAACTCCCTGCCTGTGGGCACCAAGTCGCCGCTGCCCGTGACATCCACCGAATCGGATTGGAAGATCGTGGACCGCGCCCGGAACTGGGCCCTGCTGCCGGCGAGCGGCAAGCCGGTGGCCATCAAGGTGGCGAAGCTCGGCGACCTCAGGATTCTGGAACTGGATCCGGATCAATCGAAGGCCGGCGAATACACGCTGGCGGCGAATTGGGATTGGGACCGCTTTCTGGTGAAGGGCCACCTCGAGCTGAGGCCGACCAGCGATTTCGCGGCGGCGCGCCTTACGGCGCCCTCGCAGGACCTCCTGGTGGCGAAGACCGGCAAGGTGCCGGTCACGCTCGAGGGAGCCGACTTCGAGTTCGTCACCAAGGTAGAAATCGAGAAGGTGGACGACAAGTTCGCCACCCCGGCCCCGGTTCCGTTCGTTCTGCCACAGGGTCTGCGCACGGGAAAGCAGGAGCGGATGGACATCCAGGTGAACACCATCGATCTCGATCCCGGTGCTTACCGGCTGCTCCTTTCGCAGGTGGATGGGAAGCCGTACCCAGTGTCGCTGAAGATCCTGCCCGCGCCCTCGCGCGTGGACGATTTCCCGGTGGTGCTGAACCAGGGCGTATCCTCCGTGAAGTTCGTCCTGAAAGGGCAGCGCCTCGATGAGCTGAAGGGAATCGAGGTGGCGAAAGGCAAGGCCGAGCTAGGCCCCGCGATTCCCAACCAGACCGAGCGCGCGCTGACGCTTCAGATGGCTTCCGACATCGATGCCGGCACCAGCCTGGCCCTGCGGGCGTACATCAAAGACCGTAACGAGCCGCTCACCTTCTCCGATGCCGTGCGCATCGTGGGGCCGCGGCCGCGGATTACGGAGGTGGCGGTATCGCAGCCCGCGGATCAGGATGTGCAGCTCGAGGGCGGCGAGTTGCCGGGTGGCATGTACCTGAGCGCCATGCTGCGTGTCGCGCACCTGCAATCGAACAGCATCGTGAAGCTGAGCTGCGAGCAGCCCGGAGGCCAAAGCCTGACCCTGCGCCTGGGCGAGCGCTCCGGGCCCTTGAGCCTGCAGCAGCTGGCGCCCGATCAGCTCTTCCTCTCGTTCGATACGAGCCTGTGGCTCAACGGCTGCCTGCTCAACGCCACGGTCGCCAACGGAAGCGAGGGCGAGTCCGAACCATACGCGATGGGCCGGATCGTTCGTGTGCCGAAGGTGGCGCAGTTCGTCATCGGCGAGGACACCGGCAACGGCGAGTTCCATGCGACGCTGCTGGGCCAGAATCTCGAGACCATCGAGAAGACGGGCTGGGCGGCGGAGCGCCCAGAGCCAGTGGCCACGCTGCCGCTGCCGGTGGCGGTGGAGGGGCAGCAGAAACTCGAAATCCGCCTGCCGCTTCCGCCGGATTCGCACGCCACCCTGTTCGTCTGGCTGCGCGGCGAATCGAAACCTAGGGCCACGAAGGTCCGCCCGTAAGTGTGTGGGGCGGACCCCCTGGTCCGCACGGGTCCCCCTGGACCCGCTTTCTCTCTGACGAATCAAGCTCATCGGTACGGCGACCAGGCCGACGGGGGCGTCGGCCGCGGACCAGGGGGTCCGCCCCACGGCGTTCGCCACCGGCCCGCTACAGCGTCTTCAGGATCTTCACTCCGGGCGGAAGCGCGAACAGGCTGCCGGGCAGGGGCTTGTTGATCTCAACCGTGTCGGAATACATCTGGAAGATGCGGTCGCCGTTGCGGATCCGCTGGATGTCATAGGGCCACATCACGCCTCCGCCGACGTCCCGGTACTTCCCCCAGATCGTGATCTCTTCATTGCGCTCATTGGTCTTCGGGTCGCGCCGGTAGTAGACCTGCCGCATCGGCAGATGAGTCAGGTGGTGGAGGTAAACGGTGACCGTACGATTGTCGGAATCCGTGATGTCGACGATCTTCACGGGCACGTTGTCTACGATGTCCGAACCGCGGTCCTCGAACACCATCCCCGGCTCGTGCAGCCGCTCCCGGAGGATGTAGAAGATGCTGTGCGTCACGGTGTCCCTGTAGCGCGTGTTGGTCTCTTCGGGTACCGGGCGCGCGCCGCGGTATGTGATCTCGTAGCCCTTGCCCCCAATGAACACGCTCGCCCCGCTGCGCTCCTCTTTGCCGAAAGAGTCGCGTTCGTCGACCAGGATCTCGTCGGGGACCGGCGGCACGGACGGCCGCAGGTAGCGGGTGTAGAGCGTGGCGACGCTGAGACCGGAGAGCTCTTCGTGATAGAAGGAATAGGCGCGGCCGGAGGCGACCACGTTGTCCATGTCCAGGAACTTCTGACCGCCCAGCGCCTCGATCGTCTCCCCGATCATTCGCTTGCCACGTTCCTGCGCGGTCTCGCCGCGGGCAGCCACCGCCAGAAGGAGGAGTACGAGTACGGACTTCATGCTTCCTTTATCGCAGATTGCGACGGAAGGCGTCTGTGCCGGTTGCTGTCAGCTTCGGCTGAAGGGCGGCAAGTCGCGCGGATCCTGCGGCCAGCGCGAGGGGTTGTCGCGGATGTAGTGCCGGATGCGGTCCAACTCGTCCGAATCGCGGATGAAATGCCTGCGGCCGTTCCCTTTCCAGATACTGCAATCGACCAGGCTGGCGGAGTCGGCCTGGAAAGAATCCAGGATCGAGGGCAGAGGCTCGGAATCGTTGACCATCACGATACCGTGCAGGTGATCGGGCATGACCACAAACGTGTCCAGCACGACGTTGGAAAAACGGGCGGGAATGTTGTTCCAACAGGCGGCAATCTCGCGGCCGACCGGGTTCCTCCTCATCTTTCCATTTCTGATACTCCCAAACAGGGAGCCGCGGCGCCAAGTTCGGAGTGTCACGAAATAGGCCCGCATTCGCTGGCTCGAACTTCGCTGCACGTAGTATGGGTGGGCGCGGGGCTGGGTTTGTCTCAGAAAAAGGGGGCTCGTGGCGCGTGGCCTGTGGCTTGTGGATTCTTCGGGGCTTCATGGGCTTCGCGGCCACGCTGTGTCCAAGTCGGGAAATGTCCGCGTGGATCCACGGGCCACAAGCCACATGCCACAAGCTCTCAGCGCGGCGCCGCCGGCGGGATGGTCAGGTCCAGGGGGTGCACCGGTAAGCCTAATGCGCTGAGTGGTTTACCGAAGTCCTTCGGGTTGCCCACCGCGACCACCGTGAACGCCTCGGGGTGCAGGTACTCCTTGGCAACCCGCAGAACGTCCGCCTTGGTCACCGCGCCGAGCGCCTTCTGGTACCCGAAAATGAAGTCGTCCGGATAGCCGTAGTAGCGGTATCGCAGGACGCGCGACAGCGTCTTGCCCGGCGTATCGAAGTGGAATACGAAGCCGTTCAGGCTGGTCTGTTTCGCCGTCTCGAGCTCCTGATCGGTGACCTCGGCTGCGCGAATCCGGTCGACCTCCTGGCGCGCCACATCGATGGCTTCCGCAGTGGTTCCGGATTTCGTACTCCCCTCGATCTCGAACAAGCCGGGATGGTCGTAAGCGGCGGCCCATCCCGCGCTGATGCCGTAGGCGTAGCCGAGTTGGGTGCGCACGCGTTTGAACAAGCGGCTCGAAAAACCGCCGCCCAGGATGTCGGCCATGATCTCGAGCGCGGGGTCGTTCTTATCCCGCAGGACGCCGCCGAGTTGCCCCAGCGAGAAGACCGTCTGGTTCACGTCCTCCTTCACCGCCAGATAGACGCCCGGACGAGGCACGTCGCGCACCGCCGGAAAGGGCGGAACCGGGTCCTGACGGGCGCTCCAGGCGCCGAACAATGCTTCGAGCTTCTGTTTCATTGCCGGCGTCGAGAAATCGCCGTAGACCGCCAGCAGGATGTTGGCCGGGAAGAAGTAGCGGCGGTGGAACTCGATCAGGTCTTCCCGTTGGATGCGGGCCAGCGTCGCGTACTCGATCTGGCAGCCGTAGGGCGTGTCCTTGCCGTATACGATGTTGTTGAACTCGCGGCCGGCGATGGCTTCGGGATCGTCGTTGCGACGGGCGATCCCGTCGCGGAGCTGCGACCTGGCGAGGTCGAATCGCTCCTGGCGGAAGGCAGGCTCGGTAAGCACGTCGTGAAACACGGACAGAACTTTGTCGGCGTTCTCGCTGAGGGCGGAGAAGCTGACCTCGCCCGAGGTCTCCTCGATGGAACTCTCGACCGACGCCGCGATGTTCTCCAGATCCTCATCGAGCTGATCGCCGGAACGGGCCGTGCTGCCGCCGGTACGCATGACCATGCCGGTCAAGGTGGCCAGGCCGACCTTCTCGGCAGGGTCGAACAGGTTCCCCGTGCGCACCAGCGCCAGGCCGTTCACCAGCGGCAGCTCGTGGTTCTCGAGCAGGTAGACCCGCATGCCGTTGGCTAGCGTGTATTCCTCGACATGAGGAATTCGCAGGGGCGCGAGCGGCGGGAACTTGAGGTCCGCCGGCGACTGCGCCAGAAGCGCCGCGGCGAACAGGAACGCCAGTGCCAGCCGCCGTCTCATTGCGCGCCTCCCTTCGGCGCCACGGTGAAGGCCACGGTGCGCCCGCTCTCCACCAAGTATTGGGCGGCCACGCGGCGCACGTCGGCGGCGGTGACCTTGTCGATGTCGTCGAGGCCTGTAAACATCTTTCTCCAGTCGCCGTAGTTGACTCGAAAGAAGGTCAGCTGGTCGGCCATGCCGGTGTTGTTGTCGAGCTGCCGGAGGAGCGAGGCGCGCAGCTTGGTCTTGACGCGCTTCAGGGTCTGGGCGTCCACTTCCTTCTCCTTGAGGCCGTCGAGAATGCCGTAGACCGCCTTCTCGTTCTCCGCGTTGGTGTGGCCCGAGGACGGCGCCACCCAGACCAGAAACAGGTTGGGGTATTTGCCGCCGGGAAAGGTCGAAATGGAGGTAGCGGAGAGCGCTGTGTTGCGGTCGCGCACCAGTTGCTGGTAGAGCAGGCCGGTCCGGTCGCTGGAGAGGATCTCGCTGAGGACGTCGAAGACGGGGTCGTCCTGATCGTGCTGGTCCGGGCGCTTCCAGGCGATGGCGAGGAAGGGCTGGCTGGCCGTTTCCACCGCGACCCGCTTCTCGCCCTCCTGCTTCGGTTCGACCGTGGAGAGCGGGGCGGGCAGCGGGCGGGCCGGCAGGCGGCCGAAGTACTTGTCGGCCAGACGCCGGGCCACGGCCGGATCCACATCGCCGGCGATGGCGATGACAATGTTGGCCGGCGCGTAATACTTGTCGAAGAAGGCGCGCGCATCGCCGACGCGAAGGTGCTCGAGATCGCTGGCCCAGCCGGCGGTGGGCTGGCGATAGGGATGGGCCGCGAACGCCGAGGCGAGCAGGATCTCGGAGAGCTTCCCTTCGGGGTTCGATTCGACGCGCATGCGGCGCTCCTCGCGCACCACGTCGCGCTCTTTGTAGAACTCGCGGAAGACGGGGTTTAGGAAGCGCTGCGATTCCAGCAGGAACCACAGCTCGGTCCGGTTCGAGGGGAGGCTGTAGAAGAAGTTCGTGGAATCCTCGCTGGTTTCGGCGTTGAGTCCGTTGCCGCCATTCTCCTCGATGGTGCGCGGATAGGCGTTGACGTCGACGTAGCCGGCGGCCTTTTCCGTGGCGGCCTGGAGCTGCCCTTCCAGGGTGCGCAGGCGCTCGGCATCGGCAGCGGCGCCTTTGGCGCGCTCGGCGTCAAGCTGGTCGTAGGCTCGCTCGACGGCTTCGAGCACCTTCTTCTCTTCGGAGAGGTTCTTCGAGCCGATCGTTTCGGTGCCCTTGAACGCCATGTGCTCGAACATATGCGCTAGGCCGGTCTTGTCGCAGGGGTCGTCGACCGAGCCCGCGTTCACGTAGGTGTGGAACGAAACGACGGGAGCCTCGTGGCGCTCGAGCAGGATGAAGTCGAGGCCGTTGGGGAGGGTGAACTGGGTGACGCGCTTCTCGA
Source organism: Bryobacteraceae bacterium (assembly GCA_035602665.1). Lineage (GTDB taxonomy): Bacteria > Acidobacteriota > Terriglobia > Bryobacterales > Bryobacteraceae > DASWZN01. The sequence goes on from DATNLV010000552.1 coordinate 17,672, forward strand.
AGTCCGCCAGGTTCTGGGCCCGGAGCAGGCCCGGCAGCAGGAAGGGCAGACACAGGAACAGCACGGCTCTGTTTCGGGTGGTATGCATTGGTGTGCTTCTAGAGCCATTGTAGGCGATGCTATACTCCGGCCAGGAATGTTCTCCTCGCGCCTGAATTGGGATCTGCGGCCGAACCGCATTTCCGCACTGCTCGATGCCAGGCGGCGCGGTGGCGCTCGCATTCTCGATCTGACGGAATCGAACCCCACGCACGCCGGGCTTGCCTACCCCTCGGCAGAAATCCTGGCGGCGCTGGGCGACGCGCGGTCACTCCGCTACGAGCCTTCGCCGACAGGCGTTGCCGAGGCCCGGGGCGCGGTGTCCGCCTATTACGCCGCTCGCGGTGCGAGCGTCGCGCCGGACCGCATCGTTCTGACGGCCAGCACCAGCGAGGCTTACGGTTACGTGTTCAAGCTGCTGGCGGACCCGGGCGACGAAGTGCTGGTTCCGCGACCCTCCTATCCGCTGTTCGAGTTTCTGGCGCGGCTGGAATCGGTGCGCGCCGTCGATTATCCGCTGGCGTATGACGGAAGCTGGCGGATCGATTTCGCGGCGCTCGAAGGCGCGCTCACGCCGCGCACCCGCGCCATCGTTGTGGTGAATCCGAATAATCCGACTGGGTCGTTCCTGAAGACGGGCGAGCTCGACCGGCTGGTCTCGCTGGCGGCCGCGCGCGGCTTTGCGATCGTGTCGGACGAGGTGTTCTCGGACTACGCGTTCGCGCCCGATGCGGAGCGCGTCACCACGCTGGCGGGCGTCTCCGGAGCGCTTGCGTTCTCGCTTAGCGGGCTCTCGAAGATCGCCGGGCTGCCCCAGATGAAACTGGGCTGGATCGTGACGTCCGGACCCGAGGAATTGCGCGCGGCGGCGTTGGCGCGGCTGGAATTGATCGCAGACACCTATCTTTCGGCGTCCGCCCCGGCGCAGTACGGTGCAGCACGATTGATGGAGGCGGGAGCTCGGGTGCGCGAGCAGATCTCGGCCCGCACGCGGCAGAACCTGGAGTGGGTGCGCGACGCGGTGGCGGGATCCGCACTGAGCGTGCTCGCGGTAGAGGGCGGCTGGTACGCCACGCTCGAAGTGCCGCGGACGCGCAGCGAAGAGGAGTGGGCGCTGGAGCTTCTGGATCTGGATGGCGTGCTGGTGCAGCCGGGCTTCTTCTTCGATTTCGAGACCGAGGCATTCCTGGTGGTGAGCCTGCTGACGCCACCCGATGTTTTCCGCGAGGGCGTGGGCCGGGTGCTGGGACGGGCGGGGGAATAGGGGGCGGGACGAGCGGCCGCGGAGGGTGTCGAAAGCGGCGAAAAGTGACGAAGCCGCGGTGTTCATTTTTGGGACTAGGACCTTGGTGAAATTTCGGGTTTTCGATGGGACGCGGCGATGGTTTGTGCGGCACGTCATCAGGACGAGGGTAGCGCGAGGGCGGTTCTTGTCAAGAGGCCCGACGGTGGCAGGTGATTGAGGCGGCGGGAAATCGAGTTGTCGGATTGCGGGGACCGGCCTGTCTTGCTGTCTGAAAAGGACTGCGATCCGAAAAGCTGAAGTACCGTGAGGATCGCGCGGTCGAAGCCCTACGTGCCCGCTCGTCTTGTCCGGCGCAGGAGATCCTCGATCAGGGGCTGGGCTTTCTGTGCCAGATCGGTTAGCCCATTGGTCATCGCCAGGCCGTATGCTTCCTTCAGAGCCTCCAGGGCCTCGTGATCGCGGCCGTACACGTGGTCGAGGAGACGGGCCCGGTTCATCAGACACAAAGCGATCCCGTAGGGGTTTCCCGTTTCGCGGGCCAGGTCCTCGGCCTTCTTGTATTCCGCCATCGCCTCGTCGTATTGACCTTGCTCCGCCAGGATGCCGGCGCGGTTCGACAATGCGGCAGCGAGCCCGTCCTTGTTCTCCGACTCCTGACAAATGTCGCGCTGCTCCCGCGCGCACTCGAGAGCCTCTTCCTGTCTTCCCAGCTTGATCAGAGCGGCCGCCTGGTTCTGAAGGCTCTGTTGCAGGCCCGCCTGGTTGCCGAGTTCGCGCCAGATGGCGACCTGCTCCTCGAAGACGGCGAGAGCCTCGACAAATTCGCCTCTGTCGGCGTGCGCGCAACCGAGCTTCGTGAGAGCGTCACAGTATTCGGCGACGTCGCCCAGCGCCTTCAAACGCGGCAGAATGCGAGCGAGCTCCTCGACATCTCCCATCTGCTTCAACACGATCGTCTGGTGGCCAAGCACCGGGGACAGGCGGCGCATCTCGCCGGACGCGGAGAGCAGGCGCTCCTCTTTTTGCAGCGCTTCGAGCGCTTCGGCGTACTTGCCCTGCTCAAAAAGGACCTCGGCGAGATGGTCGAGCGCGTCCGCGTTTTCCGGGTCGAGACTTGCGCTCGCGCTGCGTTGTTCCGGATGGAGAGCGGACAGACAATGATCGACAAGCATCTGCGCCTCTCTCTGGCGCCGGCCGATGCCGTGGTCGGTGGCGATACGAAGAGCCTCTTGCGCGCAAGCCAGCGCCTCCTGGTGCTGCCCCAGTCCGTCGCCTCTGACGCGCGCCTGCACCATGAGCGCCGCCGCAAGCGTCTCCGGCCCGCCGGAGGCTCTGCAGATGCGTTCCTGTTCGAGCGCCAGTTCGAGAGCCGGCTCCGGCCGCTTGGTCCGGCTCAGAATCAAAGCCTTCATGCCCAGCGCGCGCTGAAGCCCGTTCGGATACCCGCCCTTCCTGCAAATATCCTCCTGCTCGTTGGCCGCGGCCCACGCGCGATCGAATTCGCCGCGTTCCCCAAAAATCGCGGCCTGTCCCTCGAGGGCGCGCCACAGGCCGTCGGCGTGCCCCATTTCGCGGCACATAATCGCGCGGCTCTGATGCAGTGCAAGAGCCTCGTCGGAGCGGCCGCGCATGGACAAGATCTGCGCCCGGCTGCCGAGGGCGCGCTGGATCCCGTCTTTGTAGCCGATCTGGCGAGCGACCGCCTCCTGCTCCTCGAACAGCTTGAGCGCCTCGTCGAACTGGCCGAGGTTCATCAGGAGATTCGCCCTGTTGCCTGTGGCGGCCTGGTAGCCTCTAAGCCAACCGGACTCCCGGGCGAGTTGCATGGATTCCAGGTTGTAGGCCAACGCCGCCGGCATGTCGGCTAAGGTTTGCGAGACTGCGGTAAGGCTGTCGAGGCAGTCCTGGAGCGCCGCCCAATCGCCTGACTCGCGGCACAGCCGGGCGCGCTCCTGGTGGCAGGCGAGAGCCTCCGCCGGTTTGCCTTGCTTGAGAAGAACCATCCCCTCGATGCCGAGCGCGCGGCGGAGGCCGACCTTGTCGTCCAGCCGCATCGCAAGCGCCTCGGCCTCCCGGGCGGTCGCCAGAGCGCGGTCCAACTCGCCGGCGCTCCAGAGAGCCTGTCCCAGCATCAGCAGCAGCGGCGTGCGTTCCCGCGGCGCGGCGTCCGGGTCGGCTGAGATCAGCGCGCCGAGCGCGTCGATCTCTTCACGGAAATGGCCGCGGCTGTGGAGCAACTCGGCGACATACGGCAGCAACGCCCGGGCCCCTGCCGGCGTGGCCGAAGCCAGCAGATCGCGATAAGTATCGACCACCCGAAAACTCGAGTTCTCCTCGATCCGCGTCCAAAACGAGAACGGATCCGACTTGCGGGCCAGCAAAGTGAAATGCAGATTCAGGGGATCGCCGAGATACGCGACCAGCCTCGGCCATTGGCGCGCCGCCGATAGCTGCCAGGGCAATTCCTCGACGGTGCGCGGGCTGATCTCACGTCCCGAAAAATAGTCCGCCAGGCGGAGATGGGCCGCGTCTTCGACCTCGGCGGTTTCGATGTACTTCTGCCGGACCGCTTCGCGAAGGCACGGCTCGGACAGCACCAGAATGCCGTGCCGCTCGCGCAGCGCGCGCCGGGCCGCAAGCAACAGAGGCGACCAGATGGCCCGCGGCAAGGGCTCGCCGGCGGTTCCGAGCAGGTCCAGAATTTCGCTTTCCGCCAGACCGGATCGAGCGGCCCGCAAGAGGCGAAGCGAGTCGCGAACCAGACCTGCCCGATCGGGCTCGTAGTCCTGCTCCCAGCGGTCCAGAACGCGGCGGTACAGGTTGGTGACGGTGTCGGCTCCCAGATAGTCCTCGATGCGCCGCGTGAGTTGCTCATGACTTCCGAACAGGCGCAATTCCTCGAGGACGGTGGTCAGGAAAAGCGGGCTGGACGATGGCTCCGCCTGGGCGATCCGATGGCTGTGAATGCGGTCCAGGGTCTTCGCGTATTGGGCCAGGTAGGCATCCACAAGAGCGAGGCGCTGGGCGACGGAAAGGGGCTGGATTTCGAGCGAGGGCCAGCCGCGTTTGCGAAGTGCATCGAGCGGCCGGCCGGGAGACGTCGATACGATGACGCGGACACGGTTCGGAAATACTGCCGGCAGCCATTCAAGGTCCAGGGCTCCGCCTGCGTCTTCCAGATGATCGAGACCATCCAGAACGAGGAACAGACCACCTGGGAAGTTCGCGGTGCGGAGCCAGTACCCAAGACTCGAGCGGAGATCGTCCGGCGACGTGGGGATTTCGAGGTCGAGGTTGAAGCGGCGCTTCAGCTCAGACAGGATCCGGCGCAACATGGCGGCCCAGTCCGCGCCTTCCGAAGTGGCCTCCACGAAATGCGTCAGGACGCAGGCGCTGGGGCGCGCCTTGCGGACACGGTCCGCCCAGTTCGCAAGCAACGCCGACTTGCCCATCCCCGGTTCGCCGGTCACGAAGAAAGCGCCGCCGTTTCCTTGGGTCACGTACTTGTCCAGAGCGTCGAAGTACTCGCGATTCGCCACGTACACCGCGGTCCGCTCGCGGGCGAAGGCGTCGTGTCCGGCGGCCTCGCGCTCGAGAGGGCCCGATTGCTCACCCTCCGGAAAAGCCTGGTTGATGACCTCGGTCAGGTCGCGCAAGACGAGTTCGCCTAAAGCCGTCGGGTCCGGGTAACCGTCACGGACCGGGAGGCCGCTGGCTCGAATCTCTTTCTTCAGCCGCTCCAGCTTGCGCGCGGCATCCGGGTTGTCGGCGGAGTAGTCCGCCCTCTTCCCGGGGGGCAGGCGGTCGAGGTAGGATGGCGCGCGAAAATAGAAGAACGCGTGCTTCGCCATAGCGGGGTTCTGGAGAACTCCGCGCGCGATTTCGAGTTCGGTGACGGATCGCCCGGGTTCTGATTCGGGATGCGGGCTCTTCAGGATGCGCTGCCAGAGAGACGACTTGGGGCGGGCCTCGATTTCGGGATGAGGCTCGTCGGGCGTCCACCCGTAACGCTCACCGAGAATGCCGATGAAGTAGGGCCGGCATCGCTCGATCTCTTCGAGGATGATCGGCAGAACCCTGCCTTCCGCTTTCTGCTCGTCGGTTACTCCCCAGCGCAGGTCAACCTCGGTGAGAGTTACTCCGCGTTTGTCACACAGGTCACGCAAGGCCGGGAAGACGCGTTTGACGAGGACTTCGCGCTCTTCGTGCATGTCGCGAAACGTGGACGAGATGAAGACGCGGATCGCCCGGTCTGCTGGCGGTGCGGGTTGCGTGGGCATGGGAGAACCAGTCTAGTACAGGCGCGATTCGGTTGCGGGAGGGGGGGACTGATGACGGATCGCGGATACCTGCCTTTCGGGATAGCGGCACAAGCTTGACATAAATGCATAGTATGACTATGATGTTAATGGAGCGGCATAAGCCCAGCAATGTCGGTCATCCCACCCTTCAAGGCTGACGGACTTCTGCCTCCAGGCGACTATGAGGCGTCCTTTGAGGAGTTACGGAGTTCGATCCTCGCGCTGGGGCCGGCCCCGGGGGAGCGCTCTACCTGGGATGCCCGAGGGCGGTTGTGGCTGATCGATAACCTCGAGATCCTCGCCCGGCAACTCTGGCAGGTGGGGGTTCACGACATCTTCGCCGACGGCTCGTTTGCTGAAGAGAAGGATCACCCGAACGATATCGATGGCTACTTTGTCTGTTCTCTCGACGAACTCAAGAGCGGCGAGCGCACGCGAAGGCTGAATCTGCTGGACCCCTACAAGGTGTGGACTTGGGATCCGGCTTCCCGGAGACCGTATCGCGGCTATCCCAAGAAGCAGCTCCCCATGTGGCACCGCTATCGAGTCCCTCGGTGATCACCCAAAACCGGCCATACGTGATCACCTGAAAACCGGCCAACGGTAAGGCCTCACCCAGGACGTTAACTCGGACACGAGGGCGGTACCCTCGGTCGGTGTGAGTAACGTCTTGAGCGAAGAAAAGAAACAGCAAGTCATAGCGTTGGGGCGGTTGGGATGGTCGCTGCGGCGGATCCAGCGGGCCACCGGGGTTCGGCGGGAGACTGCCGGCGGCTATTTGAAGGCCGCCGGAATCGCGTCCCGGCCGCCGGGTGGTTGGGGCCGGCGGCCTCCGTCAAAACCGGCCAATGGGGTGATCACCGACCCTGCCCTGGCAAAACCGGCCAACGGACTGATCGCCGACCCTCCACCGTCAAAACCGGCCAAAGAGGTGATCACCGACTTTGGCGCGGGGTTGGCCGCCCCGGCACCGGAACCACAGCCCGGCCGCAGTCCATCGGCGAGCGCTTGCGGACCCTACCGGGAAGCGATTGAAGTCGGGCTCTCGCAAGGCCGCAACGCGCGGGCGATCTGGCAGGACCTGGTGGACACCTCCGGCTTCGCGGCCGGCTACCAAAGCGTGCGGCGCTTCGTCGGGAAGCTCCGCGGAATCCGCTCGCCGGAAGCCCGCGTGGTGATCGAGACGGCTCCCGGGGAA
>DATNLV010000553.1:0-3798 GCA_035602665.1 Bryobacteraceae bacterium
CCGTCGCCGCCAATCAAACCTTTCTCAGCGGCTTCCATCTGGGGGCTCTCTCCTGCGCTTCCGCGTCATCCAATCCGAAAACGTGTCTGCCTCCAGTGGCCCTGGCCGCCATTCCGGATGGCGAACTGCGCGCGCCCTACTTCATGCAATGGAGTTTTGGCGTCGAGCGGCAACTCGGCAATACCGGGAGTCTGCGCGCTCAGTACGTCGGCACCCGTGCGGTGAACCAGCCCTACACAACCCAGGTTAACGGGTATCAGACTGTTTGCAACGGCTGCTTCAATCCATTTCCGTATGGTGCGCCCAGGGACCCACGCTTCGCGGCAGTAACACAGTTGGCCACCGGGGCGAACAGCCACTACAACGGCCTGCAGGTGACGGCGGAGAAACGGATCGGCCACGGATTGCAGGCGCGCATGAACTACACGTGGAGCCATTGTCTGGACACGGTGTCAAACGGCGGTTTCCTGCCGTTCTCGGCAGGGGGGATCGTCTCTCCGTTGCCCGGCATGTTGGGTCGCCAGTACGGCAACTGCGATTACGACATCCGGCACAATCTCGATGCAAACTATGTGTACGCGCTGCCGATGCATGTGCGCAACGCGGCGCTGGCTAAGGTCGTGAACGGCTGGCAGTTGTCCGGCACGTTCTTCTATCATACCGGTGTGCCCTTCTCGGTTCTGAGCGCACCGTATTCGGCAAATGGCAACGGCATCGTGCAGGGCGGCGGCCCGCAGTTCGCCACCGTTCGCGAAGGCGTGCCACTCTACTCGCACGATCCGATTCCCGGTGTCACGCAACCCGGCACGATTCAGTGGCTCAATCCGGATGCGTTCGTTTCGACCGTCGATTCGAGCACGGGGGCTTGCGCGGGCGGCGATTCGCCCGCGACTTGCCAGTTCGGCAATCTGGGCCGAAACTCCCTCCGCGGTCCAGGCTTCTTCTGGGCCGACCTCTATGTTACAAAGCAGTTCCGGCTGGGCGAACGATTTACTCTGCGTCTGGATGGGCAGTTCTTCAACGTTTTGAATCACCCGAATTTCGGGTTGCCGACCGTAATCGCCGGCGTGCCCGGGAAGCCGGAGACGCAGGTCGGTTTCGGCGCTCTAACCTACACGACGTCCCCGCCCACTGGGTTGCTCGGCGTCGGTCTTGGCGGCGACAACGCGCCCCGCATGATTGCGATCCAAATGCGGCTCGAGTTCTGAATGGAGAACACGGCGATGCTGCGAACACTGATGCTGTCCGCGTTCGCGATGGCGGTGCTATGGGCGCAGAATGAAAGCCGGCCCGCGATCCAGAAGACGCCGGCCGGGCAGACCTCCGTTTCTTCCGGCAAGGAGATGTACCACTCGTACTGCGCCGCCTGCCACGGCGTCGAAGGCAAAGGCGATGGGCCGGCCAGTGGGGCTCTCAAATTCCGACCCTCGGACCTGACGACTCTCACGAAGCGGAATGCGGGTAAATTTCCCGAACTCAGGGTATTCGGCGCGATCAACGGGGACCTCCGTGTGACCGCACATGGACCTAAGGATATGCCGACCTGGGGCGCTGTTTTTCGACAAATGGAGGGCGGCGATGTCGCTGGCGCCAAGCTGCGAATTCGGAACCTGACAAAGTACATCGAGTCCCTTCAGGTCAAGTAGCGGCGCGAGGTGCGCGCTGTTTTGTAGATCCCTCCACAGGTTTCGTTGGTCGCGTCGTGCTTACGTCTTCGGCGCGCTCTGTGTGCTCCGACTGGTTGACGCGCGAACCGGAGGCTGGCCCACCACCCGCTGAATCGGCCCCCGAGCGACCGCCTGCCAGCACGGGACCCCTTGACTCCGCCTTCTGGTTGGCGTAAATAGACCTGTGGAGGTTTGTACCGTGTCCAGGCTTCATGGCCAGGCCGAAACGGACTCGGGCGACAGGCGCGTCTTCTTGCTTGAGTTCGTCGCGGCCTTCGCTATCCTCTCGTCGATGGCGTTCGCTCTCTACCTGGTGCTGACTTACAGGCCGGCTTGACGTTCGCGGCCGTCGGGCGGGGCGAAGCGGGCGCGCACCAGGGTTAGACCGTCCTCCTTTGTCTCCAGTGTGCCTTCGAGCTGGGCGTCTTCCACCGCCCCTAGGATCACTCCGAAGGACGGACCCGGCACATAGCCGGCGGCGATCAGGTCGTCGCCCGTCACCAGGGGTTTCGGCTTGAGCACCTCGACCGGCGCCTCTTCGAACCGGCGCTTCATGAACTCGTAGTTGTCAAGCATGCGGTGGCTCATGGCGCAGTCCAGGCGGTGCAGTTCGAGGTGCTCTTCGAACCGGTCGAGACGCATGAAGCGCTTGAGCGTGCTCTCGCGCATGCGATGCACGTCTTTGAAGCGCAGGTGATTGGCCACCAGGGCCTCCACCTGGCGGATGGTGTCGCCGGGGAACCGCAGCCGGGTCAGAATGTCGACCGCCATGCGCGCGCCCACTTCCGGGTGCTCGTCGAAGCGGATCCGGTCCGCGACTCGAAAAGTGGGCGGCTTGCCGACGTCGTGCAGCAGCACCGCCAGCGCAAGAGTCTCGGTGGGCTGGCGCAGGCCCTCGAGCATCATCATGGTGTGGATCCAGACGTCGCCCTCGGGGTGGAACTCCGGCGGCTGGGCCACTCCTTTCATGGCCGAGATTTCCGGCAGCAGGACGGCCAGGAGGCCGGAGGCGTCGAGCAGCTCGAAGCCGCGCCGCGCACCGCCCTCGGCGAGGATGCGCACCAGTTCGTCGCGCGTCCGCTCGGCAGAGATCGCGGCGATTTTTTCGTGCAGCCGCTGGATGGCCGCGAAGGTGTCGGGCTCGATTTCGAAACCGAGGCGCGCGGCGAAGCGGATGGCGCGCAGCATGCGCAGGTGGTCCTCGCCGAATCGCACCGCCGGATCGCCGATGGCGCGGACGAGGCCCGCCTTCAGGTCGTCGCGGCCGCCGACGAAATCGAGCACCTGGTTCGTTTCGGGATCGAGCAGCAGGCCGTTGATGGTGAAGTCGCGTCGGAGCACGTCCTGGCGCGGGTCGGTCTCGAACTCGACCGCCTCCGGCCGCCGCCCGTCGAGGTAGGAATGGTCGCTGCGGAAGGTGGCGACTTCGACCTCGGCGGACTCGGAGCGCACGATCACCACGCCGAAGTGCGCGCCCACGAGGCGCGCGCCGGGGAACAGGCACACCACCTGCTCGGGACGCGCGTCGGTGGCGACGTCGTAGTCCTGCGGCTCCCGCCCGAGAAGCACGTCCCTGACGCAGCCGCCCGCGAGGTAGCCCTGATGCCCGTGACGCTTCAGCCGCACGATGATTTCGTTGGCCAGATCGGCCGCACTGGAATCCGCCATTGATATGATCGTACCTGACTCCGTTTTCCCTGGAACCCCGGCGCTTGGCCGGGCGTAGTCCAATGCATGAGACTATCTCTGTGCTCCGCTACGGCTTTTGCGATTCTAGGCGCCGCGTTCCTGGCGGGGCCGGCCTATTCGCAGGCCAAACCCGATTTCACCGGCACCTGGAAGATCAACACGAAGAAGTCCGACTTCGGCGGGCAGCCGGGACCCGACTCGCTGGTGGTCAAAGTCGAGCACAAGAACAATGTTTTCAAGTACGTGGTGGATGGGGCGGCTGGCGGCCAGGATTTCCACGAAGAGCTCGAAACGCCGATTGACGGTAAGCCGCATCCCGGCCCGGACGGCTTCCCCGGCACGGTAGTGCTGAAGTGGGACGGCTCGGTCCTGGTTTTGGAGATGAAGATGGACGACGGCACGCTGGCCCAGCTCGGGCGCATGCAGCTCTCGGCCGATGGGA
>DATNLV010000556.1:0-4330 GCA_035602665.1 Bryobacteraceae bacterium
GTCTTACCGTAAGCGTCGCCTCCGACGCCCCGGCCAGCGTCACCAACACGGCCACCGTCTCCGGCGGTGGAGAAACCAACACCGCCAACGACGCGGCTTCGGACCCGACCTCCGTCACCGGCCACGCGGACCTGGCGGTAGCCGTGATGCACGCCGGCATCTTCGCACAGGGCCAGACTGGCGCCGTCTACGCCGTCACCGTCAGCAACGCCGGACCGGGACCCACCACCGGCACGGTAACCGTGATCGACACGCTGCCAGACAAGCTGATCGCCACGGCCATGAACGGCACGGGCTGGACCTGCACGCTCGCCACGCTCGCCTGCACCAGAACCGGCGCGCTGGCGTCCGGCGCGAATTACCCGGCCATCGCCCTCACCGTGAACGTCGACGCCGACGCCCCGGCCAGCGTCATCAACATCGCCACCGTCTCCGGCGGCGGAGAAACCAATACCGCCAACGACACGGCCTCCGATGTGACGGCCATCGGGCTGGTCCAGGACTGCGGGTATTCCGTCGGCCCTGCGCCCGGCACCTTCCCGGCCGCGGGCGGCTCCGCGTCCGTCACCGTGACGGCCCCTGCCGGCTGCTCCTGGACCGCCTCGAGCGCTCTCGACTGGGTGACCGTGACCGCCCCGGCCGCGATCACCGTCGCCCCGAACACCGGCGCCGCGCGCTCCGGCGCCATCACCGTAGCGGGCTTCCCGGTCGTCATTCAGCAGGCCGCCGCCTCGGCTCCCAATGGCCGGTTTGTGCCCGTCGCGCCCTGCCGCATCGTGGATACGCGCGCCGCCGCCGGGCCCTTTGGTGGTCCCTCGATGGATGCCAACACCACCCGCTCCTTCGCCGTCCCCCAGAGCGCCTGCGCCGTGCCGGCGACCGCGCTGGCATACTCGCTGAACGTTACCGTGATCCCGCGCGGCGCGCTCCCCTATTTGACCTTGTGGCCCACGGACCAGGACCGGCCGCTGGTCTCCACCTTGAACTCCTGGCAGGGCACGGTGGTGGCCAACGCCGCCATCGTCCCGGCGGGCACCAACGGCGCCGTCAGCGTCTTTGTCGCCGGCTCCACCGACGTCATCCTCGACATCGATGGCTACTTCGATGCCTCCGGCGGGCCCGGCGCGTACTCGTTCTACCCCGCCGAGCCCTGCCGCATCGCCGACACCCGCGCGGCCGCCGGACCCTTTGGCGCGCCGTCCCTCGCCGCCGGCCAGAGCCGCGACTTCCCGGTTCCCTCCAGTTCCTGCGGGATGCCGTCCACCGCCGCCGCATACTCCCTGAACGTCACCGTGGTCCCGGATCCGGTGGCCCGCTACCTCGGCTATCTCACCACGTGGCCGGCCGGGCAGCCGCGGCCCAATTCCTCCACGCTGAATTCCTGGACCGGCAAAGTGGTCGCCAATGCCGCGATCGTCCCGGCGGGCTCGGGCGGTGCCATCTCGGTGTTCGTCTCGAACCCCACCGACGTCATCCTGGATGCGAACGGCTATTTCGCCCCGCCCGGCAGCCCCGGCGCGCTCTCGTTCTACCCGCTGACGCCCTGCCGTGTCGCCGACACGCGCTCTACCACGGGCCCAACCATGGATGCCGGAACCTCGCGATCGTTCTCGATTCCGGCCAGCGGCTGCTTTGTCCCGACCACGGCGGCGGCGTATTCCCTCAACGTCACCGTGGTGCCCCAGGAGCCGCTGTCCTACTTGACGGCCTGGCCTGCGGGGTCGCCCCGTCCGCTAGTCTCCACCCTGAACTCGCCCGACGCAAGCGTGGTGGCGAACGCAGCCATAGTGCCGGCCGGCGCCAATGGAGCCATCTCCGTCTTCGTAACTGGCCGCACCGACGTGGTCCTAGATATCAACGGCTACTTCGCGCCGTAGCCGTGGGGGCGCCAGCACCGGACCCCGCAAACCTGGGACTGGATAGGACTGGACCCAATTTCGCCCGCTTTTGGCGAAATCCGTGCCCGTTCGGCCGGCCGGCTATCGGGCCGATCCGCAAACCTGGGACTGGACCCAATTTCGCCGCCTTTGCGAAATTGGTGCCTGTACCGCCTGTACCAAGGTTTGCCCTCTGGATAGTCTACTTCTCCATCATCTCCGAGCAGCAAGGCTTCTGGACCGGCTTAGGCTCCATCAACTCCCCCCGCGTCAGGTTCGGGTCATAAAGATTGAGCTGCCACTTCCCGTCGCGGCCGATCTTAGGCGCCTCCATCTTCATATCGCGCGCCAGCAGCGTCTTGTAGCTCTCCGCCACGCTAGGCACGATCAGGCACAGATGATTCATCACGCCGAGAGTTCGAGGCGTCGGGTTGTGCACCTCGAGCATGTACTCCAGGTGGTCCATCCCATTCGGCACCCGCATATCGACCCACTGCGTGGGCCCGTCGTCCTTCATCCCGCCATGCCACACATCGTGGAATCCCAGAATGTCTTTGAACAGCCGGTCCGCCGCGGCCCGGTCGCTGACCGTGAAGCCGACATGCCCGATGTGATCGGAAATCCGCGACGCCGGCATGAACTTGCCGAACGTGCGCCCCAGCGGCCCGGTGGGCACATACTGAACGAACTCCACCGTGTGGCCATCCGGGTCCTTGATGGTGAAACTCAGGTTCCCGTCCGGCAGCGTCCGCAGCGCGGCGGGGACCGCGACTCCGTGGCTCGCCAGGTAGGCGCGCAACTGCTCCGCATCCGTGGTCTCGAAGGCGATGTGCGACAGCCGGTCTTCCGTTTCGCCCTTCAATCCCGGAAAGACTTCGATGTACTGGTGGTCGTTGACCTTGAAGTAAACGACCTCGGGAGTGCCATCGGCGTTCGGGATGGTGAAAGCCTCCGCAAACCCGAGGTACTTTCCGTAGTATTCCCGCGCGGCCGCGAGGTCGTTGGTCTTAAGCGCAATATGCGCGACGCCCAGAATAGGCGGCCGCTCCTGCGCGAAGGCTCCGGCGGAAAGAGCCAGCCCGATAATCGCCGACGAAATCAGACGCACCATAGCCCACAGTATAGTCCGTGCGCCAGGCCGCCAGCACCGAACCGCGAGCGTCAGCGAGCGGACAGCGAGCACGCTATGAACCTCCGCGCCCCACAGACGTGGCGCAGCCTCTCAGGCTGCCGTCTCGGCACTCATGCCGAGACAGAAAAGCCCCCCAGATCCATCCTCCGCGCGTGCGGCATACCGGCCGAATCACTCTACGATTTAGCCACCGTTAACGGCTATACCATGGCTAACGCCGCGGGCCGCTTGGCCGAGGCCTACACAGGCCCCTCCAAGACCACCCACCTCGGTTTCAGCTATTCGGTGCGTGGAGAGGTGGCGGATACCTGGCAGAAGAGCCCCAGTTCGGGCGGCTATCACAACCTCCACCAGACCAACTGGGCCAAACGGACTCGTGAACACTCTCACCCTCTCGTTGATGGGCAACGTCCCCGTCACGATCTATCCCGCCTGGACGTATAATCCGGATGGGCAGGGCCGGGTCAACTCCGTTACGTTCAACGGCTCGAAAGCACTCCGAAATGAGATTTGTAATGAGAATACGATCCTGGCAGAAGCTCTTGATGCTCCTCAGCCTGCTTCTTTCGTCTCGGTCGTTCTCTGCGCCCCAATGCGGTGTCCCACCGAGAAACAATATGTTATATGAGTCCAAGCCCTCCGAGGGAAACGGGCCCGAACCGCGCGTGGTTAGGATTTCGAAACAAAACAATCGGGAAGTTGTCTGGATCAGCTACATCGACACCCCCGCAAACAGTCGCGACGATGTGACTCGTGTGGTGCGGTCGCAAAATGGAGGGCACACTTGGCAGCCAGATCCACAATACCGCGAAACAGGATTTCTGAATGCCGAGAAAGCTACGGTAGTTTACAAAAGCAACAAAGATGGGCTTCTAAATAAATCTCTGGATGGCGGGGTTCACTGGATAGAATGCCAGTTCAACGTGAATGGCCTCAGCGCTCAGCAATTCGCTTCGAAAGCCGCTCACGACGATCATGCCGCCCTTGCTTTCAATCTCTCTGCGATCCATCCGCATGACCCTGCCACGATCTACGGAACCTTCGCGGTTGGGGGGATTAGCTCAAAGACGTATCCCGGGCTGTATGAGAAAGTCATCCATCTGCCTGGGGCCTATTTCTCGCGGGACGCCGGGGATCATTGGTCGATGTTCGCCCCCAACCTGGGAGGAGATAGGCCGGACGAGCGCGTTCTATTGGCAATCGATCCCTCGAACCCAGACAGGATGATCGGCCACGGAAAGTCGGGCCTGGTTATGACCCTCGACGCGGGCAGATCCTGGTTCCCCGTCGGGCAGCAGGCCGACTTGGAAGCACCCGCTGA
>DATNLV010000557.1:0-2702 GCA_035602665.1 Bryobacteraceae bacterium
CGCTTCCCGCTGGGCTCGCGCGTGACCACACCGTCGAGCGCGATGACCGGGGCCGAGGGATGAAACGCCGCGGCGAGTTCCTCGCGGAAGAAGCCGACGCGAGTGACCACGACCTCAGCGTTCCCGAGCCGCGCCAGCGCCAGCTCGCGCAGACTCCAGCGCACCGATTCGCCCACCAGCAGCGCCCCGCCCAGCACCGCCGTCGCCGCCGCCACACCCAGCAGCGCCGCCAGGTTGGTGCGCCAATACCAGGTGAGGTTACGCGCCAGCAGGGTGGAGGTTCGCATGACGCAGCTCGTACCGCTTCGGAAATCGCGCCGCCAGCGCGGCGTTGTGGGTGACCACGATCAACATGGTCTCCTGGCGGACGTGCAACTCCAGGAGTAGCCCCGCCACCATCTCGGCCGCGGCTTCATCGAGGTTGCCGGTCGGCTCGTCGCAAAGCAGAAGATGCGGCCGCCGGATCAAGGCCCGCGCCAGGGCCACGCGCTGCCGCTCACCGCCCGATAGCTCCGACGGCCTGTGATCCGCCCTGTCCGCGAGCCCCACCTGTTCCAGCAGCTCCCGCGCCAGCCGCCGATAATCCGCGTGATCGTCCGCCACCAGCGCCGGCACCAGCACGTTCTCGAGCGCGGAGCACTGCGGCAGCAGGCAGTGATCCTGAAAAACGAAGCCGATCGTTCGGCCACGGAAGGCGGCCAGCTCAGGCTCGCGAAGCCGGTAGGGGTCGGCGCCGTCCAGCGTCACTGTCCCCGATGTCGGCGGTTCGAGCGCTCCGGCGATGTAGAGCAGCGTGCTCTTGCCGGAGCCCGACGGCCCCATGATCGCCGCCGCCTCGCCCCGCTGGAGCGAGAGCGACACACCCGCGAGCACAGTCAGAGGTCCACGCGGTGTGGGGTATTCCTTGCCGACCTTCGAGATTTCAAGCATGGACGGCCGCCGTGACAATGGCGCGGTATACCTCCACCGCGCGCGCCGCCATTTGTGAAGCGCCGCAATGCGCCCGGACTCCCACCGCCCCGCGATGCCGCAATTCCGCGAGACGCTCCGGCGCCTTCCACAGCGCGTAGATGCCGTCCGCCAGGCTCGCCGCGTCGTCCGGCTCCACCAGAATTCCGCCCCCCGTCCTCTCGACGATTTCCGGAAACGCCCCGCGCCGCGGCTCGACCACCACCGCGCCCGCGGCCATCGCTTCCAGAAGGAAGATGCCCTTCGGCTCGTCGTAGGTACTGGGCACGCTCAGCACATCGAGGCTCCGCAGGAAGTCGATCTTCTGCGCGCGGTCGAGTTCGCCATGGTACCGGAACTCGCCATCGAGGCCGGCGTCCCTCATCCGCCGTTCGATTCGGCGCAGATATTTCCGATGCTCGGGCGCCAGGTAGCCTGCCACGTGCAGAGCGGAGCCGCTGAAAGCCGTCTCGTGCCGCAGCCGCACATAGCTCTCCACCAGCACGTGGAGTCCTTTTTCCGGCGCCACGCGCGCAAAGTAGCCGACATGGAAAGCGCTGCGCGCGGCCCGTTCGCCGCCGTCGTATCCCTCCAGGTTGATGCCCAGCGGAATGACGTGCATCTTGCTCTCGGGGATTCCCAGACGCCCGCGCCAGTATTCCGCGCTGTACTGGCTGACCGCCGCAAAAGCGTCGACATCGCCCACCGCCGCGCGGATCAGGTCCAGGGATTGGGCTCGGTACGGCTCTTGTAACTGGTCCAGAAACAGTTCCTCGCCTTGCAGCATGCAGCAGATCGGCCGGTTCACCGCCTGCCGAATCGGACGCGCCAGACCGATCAGCAGTGAGTTCGGCAGCGTCACAATGTCGGGCGCCGTCTCGCCGCGGAGCCATTCCGCCAGCTTGCGGATTTCCTTGAGCTGAAATCCATTCTCGCCGCGCAGCATGGACACGGTCATCGCGCCCAGAGTAAGTGGATCCACCTCAATCGAAGTTCGCGACGCCAGGCGCAGCATCCACGGCGCGTCCCACAGCCGGTCGAGCAGCCGCGGCCTGCGAAAGAACGCGGCCTGCTGATCGAGGCACACGCTGATGCCGTTCAGAAAGACCCTGGGATAGCTGACGTTCACTTCGTCCGTCCGTGTGGGCGTGTAGAGCGGCAGCAGAGTCACCTCGTGGCCCTGTTTGAGCAGTTCCGCGGCCAGCGTATTGTCACGCAGGCAACTCCCGCAATACATCCGCGCGGCGCCGGCGGTGAGCGCGAGGATCTTCATGGAACGGTTCTCCCAGTGTCGCTAGAACAGGAACTTCAGCGCAAACTGAATCCGCCGCGGGTCCTGAGCGGAGACCACCTGGCCGAACGTGGGCGACCCCAGGAACTTATCGGGAAGATTGTAATTCGCCCGACTCAAAGCGTTAAAGAACTCCGTGCGGAACTGGACGTTGAGCCGCTCGGAGATGGCGGTGTTCTTGACGATCGAGACGTTCACCGCCTCGAATCCCGGGCCGTCGAGAATGTTGCGGCCCGCGTTGCCGAAGCTCCCGTAGGGCGGGGTCGTGAACGCCGCCGTGTTGAACCACTCGCTCGCAGTCGGATTCGACAGCGCCGGATTGCCCGCCACATTGGGCCGGTCGTTCGCGCCGAAACCTAACTGCGAAATGCCGGTGTTCGTGTTGTCGTTATCCGGCAGCAGCGCCACCGTGAACGGGCGGCCGGTCTGGAACGTCAGTACACCGAAACTCTGCCAGCCGCCG
>DATNLV010000604.1:0-2768 GCA_035602665.1 Bryobacteraceae bacterium
GTCCCCCGCGTGTCCGCCACCCGGCACGGAGTCACCGGGTAGAACGACAGCGCGCCCGTGTCCCCAGGCCTCCCGAAGTACCCGTTGATATCCAGGATCACGTTCGCCGGATCGGTCACAAACACCGAGACCGAGTCGTTCGCGCCCGCCGGAACCAGCGCCGCATTCGCCACCACCTCGCCCGTCCACGAATTCAGAGTCGAAACAAATGGGCGCGAAGCACCCGTCGGGAAGGCCGTCAGATACCCCAGAAAGTCCGTCCCCGGAACCGCCGTGACATTCAGCGAGTAAGCCGTCGCGGCAGCCGGAATCCCGCAGGCGCCCTGCGGAATCGGGAAATCCCGGACCTGGTCCGCAACCATCGAAGGCCCGCCGAACTGGCCGCTCGGCCCCCGCGTATCGGCCACACGGCACGGCGTCGCCGTATAGAACGAAGAGCCACTCGCGCCGCCGGTCGAACCGAAATAGCCATTGATGTCGAGGATCACATCGGTCTGCCCGGTGACAAATAGATTCACCGCTCCGCCCGCCCCCGCCGGAACGATGGCCGCGTTGGCCACCACAATCCCATCCGGCGAATTCAAGGTGGACACCTCCGGTTGCGCCTGCCCCGCGGGCCACAGCGTCAGGAAACCGAGCGGACCGGAGGGCGCCACAGTCACGTTGAGCGAATAGGCCTGCGCGCCGGCCGGGATGCCGCATCCGCTCGAGGGAATCGCAAACGAGCGCATGGACCGGGCGGTCATGCTGGGACCGCCGAACGGCCCGCCAGCCCTGCGCGTGTCCGCTACCCGGCAGGGCGCCACCGGTACGAACCGCGAGCCGATCGGCGCGACGCCGGTGGTGAACGACCATACGCCGAAGCTGGCTGACCCCACTCCGTTCCGCGCCACAACCTGCCAGTAGTAGGTCGTCTCCGGGTCGAGCGGCCCCGGAGCGTAGCTCGTTCCCGCCGTGTTCATCACCAGCGGAGGCGTGGACGAGGCGCCGAAGTAGACGTCATAGGACGCGGCATCGGCCGAAGCTTCCCAAACCAGGGTTGGCGCAACCAAGACGCCACCGCCGCCGTTTGCCGGAGAGACCAACTTGGCCGCCTCGGGCAGGTTAACAATCGTCGTCAGGTCCGCGGCGCTGCTCACCGTCGAGCCACCTCCCGAAACGATGGCCTCATTCATCGCCTGCGAAGGCGCGCCCGCCGCCACGTCCAGCGTCACGGTGATGGCCGGATAACTCGCGCCAGGGCTCAGGAAATCGCTGCGCGTGCAGCTGGCCCCCGAGCAGGTCCAACCCGCGCCCGCCATCGACACCAGCGTCATCCCCGCGGGCGGCGTCTCGGTCACTGTCACGGTGCCGCTCGTCGGCCCGGCATTGGCGTTGTTGCTCACCACCATCGAATAGGATGCGCCGCTTTGTCCGCGCGCGAATTCGCCGGCGGACGTGCTCGTGATGCTCAGAACGGCCCGAGTCGCCACCGGAACAAGCATGCGGATCAAGCCGTTGCCAGAGTCCGCGACATAGACGTTCCCGGCGCCGTCAACCGCCACATCCGCCGGGTTGTTCAGTTCGGCGCTGGCCGCCGGCCCTCCGTCGCCCGAATAACCAGCCGTGCCGTTCCCGGCCACCGTCGTGATGATGCCCGTCGACGCCGCCACCTTGCGGACGCGGACGTTATCGCCATCGGCGATGTAGAGGTTGCCGGAGCCGTCCACCGCCACACCACCAGGTCCCCAAAGTTGGGCGCTGGTGGCCGGACCTCCGTCGCCCGAATAGCCGTATATGCCATTCCCGGCCACAATCGTGATGCCAGTCGCCGCCGCCACCTTGATGAGAAAGGGGTGCAGAGTGTCGACGAAGTATAGATTGCCGGAGCCATCCAGCGCCATTGCGTCCGGCTCGAAGTTACCTGTTCCGGCCACCGTCGTGATGATGCCAGTCGACGCCGCAACTCTGCGGATCGCGTGGTTGCCGGTGTCTGCGATGTATATGTTACCGGAGCCATCCAGCGCCACACCACCAGGTCCCCAAAGTTGGGCGCTGGTGGCCGGACCTCCGTCGCCCGAATAGCCCGCCAAGCCAGTGCCATTCCCGGCCACCGTCGTGATGACCCCGGTCGCGGCCGTCACCTTGCGGATCGCCTGGTTGTCGCTGTCTGCGATGTATATGTTGCCGGTGCCATCCACCGCCACGCCATCACTTTCCGAGAGTTCGGCGCTGGTGGCCGGACCTCCGTCGCCTGAATACCCCTCGATTCCATTTCCAGCTACCGTCGTAATGATCCCCGTCGCAGCCGCCACCTTGTGGACCCGGTTATCCGACGACACTATGTAGAGGTTCCCGAAACCGTCCACCGCCACGCTGCTCGGAAAAGGGATCTGGGCTTCGATGGCCGGGCCTCCCTCGCCTGAGCTCAACGACACCATATCGTCGCCGGCCACGGTTGTCACAACGCCGGTTGCTACGGTCAGCTCTTGAATCTCGCCGCCGGTGCCGAAGTAGAGCTTGCCGGAGCCAGCCGCTAGGAATGACCAGTAGCCGACCGTCGGCACGTCCACTGTCGTGGTGCTGCCGGTCCCGGCCGCAACCTCGCTCAAATACATTGTGGTGGGGGAGTGGTGCCCCTCCGACACCACGAACGTGATGTAGAGGTTGCCGGCACCGTCCACCGCTATGCTCTGGGGACTCGTGTAGCCAAAATAGAACGGGTCTCCCTGATTCACGCTGCCCGCGGCCACTGTCGTGATGATCCCCGTCGCAGCCGCTACCTTGCG
>DATNLV010000631.1:0-2538 GCA_035602665.1 Bryobacteraceae bacterium
GACGCCATCTGGAAATCCATCGTCAAGCAGATCGCCGTGGGCGGCATGCTGGTGGGCTCCTGCTACACCTTGTTCCGCATGAGAAAGAGCCTGGCCAGCGGCATGGCCCGCGCGGTTTCCGACTTCCGCAAAGCCCGGTCGCAGAGCGCCAGCACCAGCCGCCTCGATCGCGACCTGAGCGTGCGAACCGTTTTCGGAGGGCTCCTGGCTGCCCTGCTGTGCATGGTCCTGCTCTACACCTACTTCTCGGGGACCTTGCCCGGAGGCGTGGTCGCGGCGCTGGTCATGGTGGTGCTCGGTTTCTTCTTCGCGGCGGTATCGGGCAACCTGGTGGGATTGATCGGCTCCTCGAACAACCCGGTCTCCGGCCTGACCCTGGCCACGCTGGTGGTCTCCGCGCTGTTGATGGTCGCCTTGGGCGTTTCGGGTCCGGGCGGAGTCGCGGCCGTGCTCGGCGTCGCGGCCGTGGTCTGCGTTTCCTCCGCCGTCGCAGGCGAGATGCTGCAGGATCTCAAGGTCGGCCACATCCTGGGCGGTACGCCGCGCAGCATGGAGATCGGAGACATCCTGGGAATCCTGGTGGCGAGCGCGGCTCTGTATTTCCCGCTGCTGGTATTGCACAAGGGATTCGGCGGTTTCGGCAGCGCCGCCATCCCCGCTCCGCAGGCCGGCCTGATGGCCTCGCTCGCCCAGGGCATCGTGGGCGGCAACATGGCCTGGCCGCTCATTGGAGTGGGCGTGCTGATGGGCTTCGCGCTGATCATGCTGCAGGTTCGCAGTCCCATGCTGTTCGCCATCGGCATGTACCTCCCGCTCGAGACCACCTTCGCGATGTTCGTCGGCGGTCTGCTCCGCTGGGCCACGGACCGTATGCGCGACCGCCGCGGTTTCAACGATGCGCAGAAGGCGCGCGTGGAGAACGCGGGCGTCCTGACGGCCTCCGGCCTGATCGCCGGCGAAGCCATGGCCGGCCTCGCCATCGCCGCCTACCGCTTCCGCTACGCCGCGGTGAAGAACTGGCAGATGCCGGCGGTCTTTCACGACGGCTCGCCGATAGCCCTGGCCCTGGCCGCCCTGGTGCTGGTGGCGCTGGGATTCATCCTGACCAAGCAGCCCCTGGCCAACGCCGGCAGCCCCGACGAACCGGCCCCGCCGACGGCGATTATGTAGGGGCGGCGCCGGTAGCGGTTACTTGGGCGCAGTCGCTGCTTCTCTGGCCCGCAAGGCGGAGGTCGGCATCCCCCGCCCGCCCATGGGACGCAGGCTGGGCGAGCAGAGAGGCAGAGGGATTTAGATCCTCCCGATCGCTCGCGTAGAATAGGCACAGACCGCCTTGCTGCCGAAGATAATTCTCGATACAAGTGCAATCAACGCACTCGAAGACGGCGGCGTGGACTCAGCGCCCCTGATGAGGAGCCTGGCATGGGAATTTGAAGTCATCGTCTCCTTCACGAGCCTCGACGAACTGATCTCCACGCCCTCAGGGAGAGAAAGGCACGCCCTTGTCGGTCGGTTCGAGCGGCTGCGGAGAACCGGAAGGTGCATTGCCCCGCCCCATGAGATCATTCGGCTCATGGTTTCATCGCACGTCGACGGCCCCGCAGGGTTCGACTGGACCAAAGTGGATGTGCGGATGTCCCCCGCCGCTGAAAGCTCGATCAGCCGGCGAGATTACCTGGACGACGCGTTTTGCGCAGAGCAAAAACGGGAGCAACGAGAGTTCGAGGCGAGATTCAAAGGGGCGTTGAAGAGCGTTCGGCCGACGCTCGACGAGATTCCAGCGGATGAACGACCAGGCAGCTTCAAGGATCTGGTCGCCATTCATCAAGCGCATGGACGTTGGGCCCTTGTGCGCGGGCTCTATCGAAGAGTCTCGGGGAAAGAATTGACGGAGCCGGAAATCGACGAGTTCCTCAAGGCATGTCCGCCGTTACGCGCGCTAAGTTTTGGCCAGCTAATGGGTTTTTACAGGTGGTCGCTACGTGGGCAACGAGGACGCAAGGAGGCGGCCGGTCGTAACGACCTCCTGATGGCTGCATATCTCCCCTACTGTGATTGGTTCATCACAAACGACCGCCCGCAGAGACAGGACTTGTCCGAGGTTGCGAGCAACGCCGAGATAGCATGTCAGGTCTGTTCCTTCGAGGAATTCCGTACCGGCATCGCATAGTCTGCCCCTGGCCCGACAGTCTACTAAACTGCTCCCCTGCCCCATAAGCTACAGAATTCAAAGACCAGCCATCCAGTGATCGAGCCCGCACTCATCGGGACCTCTCCATTCACCAGGGCCGGCTTCACCTGCTGGAGGTGGGGCCTGCTCTCCGACAACTCGCCGATTGGGCTGGCCCTGGCCGGCCTCGCACCTGCAGCCCGCCAACTGCGACCATGCAGCGGGGACATGGGGCCATACAAGTATCGGGTACTATGGAGTATGATTGTATTGTGAGAGTCAAGACTTCCATCACACTGCCGCAGGACTTGCTTCGCCGGCTTGACCGTGTGGAGAAGAACCGCTCCGCATTGCTCGAGCGGGCCGCT